>CAYQNP010000113.1:0-17010 GCA_964418785.1 uncultured Spirochaetia bacterium
ACATCTGCTGAAATGATTTTTTCCTTTTTCAATTAAATCTATTTTTTTTAAACATTTGTTGCTTTTTTTTCTGCATCTTTCATAAAAAATACATTGCTCAGGAATTTCAAATAAATCAGGTACAGTACCCGGTATGGAATTTAATATATCAAAGTTTCCTTTATATCCTGGGATTGCTTCAAATAAAGCTTCTGTATACGGATGATAGGGTTCAGTAAATATATCATTTTTTGACCCTGCTTCTACAATTTCTCCTGCATACATAACATATATTCTGTCTGCTATGTCGGATATTACTCCAAAATCATGTGTAATAAATAATATTGATACATTAAATTCATTTCGTAAATCTTTTAGTAATTTTAATATCCCGGCTTGAACAGTAACATCAAGAGCAGTTGTAGGTTCATCAGCTATTATTAAATCAGGATTTAAAGAAATAGCCATTGCTATCATTACTCGTTGTCGCATTCCGCCGCTTAATTGATGAGGATAGTAGTTATATACATTTTCTGCATCCGGTATTTGTACTCTGTTTAATAATTCAACAACTTTTTTCTTTATTTCAAATTTTGTAAAATTTGTATGATATAAGAACATCTCTCCGATTTGTTCACCAATCTTAAATACAGGATTTAAGGAAGTCATTGGCTCTTGAAAAATCATTGAGATTTTCTGCCCTCGTATATTGAGCATCTCTTCTTCGGTTTTTTTTACAATATCTGTGCCGTGAAATAGAATTTCGCCTGATTTGATTTTTCCGGGTTCCGGAATGAGTTTTAAAACTGATAATGCAGTCATTGTTTTTCCGCAGCCGCTTTCTCCGATAATTCCCACTACTTCGGATTTGTTTATATCAATCGAAACATCCCTTACTGCTTTAAATTCTCCGGCATCAGTAAAAAACGATATAGATAAATTTTTGATTTGAAGTAATAAGTTTTCCATTATTTTTTTAACCTCGGATCTATTGCATCTCTTATACCTTCACCGATTAAGTTATATGCCAGGATTGTTATGAAAATAGCCAGCCCGGGAAAAACTGTTAACCACCATGCAAAGTCAACATAATTATTTGCCTGCGAAAGTATCTCGCCCCAACTCGGAGTGGGGGGCTGAACTCCGAAACCTAAAAAGCTTAGTCCTGATTCTGTTAATATTGCTCCTGCTATCCCGAATGTCACAGATACAAGTACCGGTGCTATGGCATTCGGAAGTATGTGTGATACTATTATTCTATAGTCGGATAATCCGGCTGCTCGTGCCGCAAGTACATATTCCTGGTTTTTTATTTTCAGTATCTCTCCGCGAATAAGCCGCGCTATTCCTGTCCAGCCGAATAGCCCTATTACGCCCATTATGTTGAATATTGAGGGACTTAAAAATGCCAGTATTACGAGTATTAAAATAAAAGTAGGAAAACATTCTATGATCTCAATAAATCTTGATAAGTATATGTCTATTTTCCCGCCGTAATACCCTGCCATAGAGCCTACAAACAACCCTATTATTAAAGCAATTCCAACTGCAACAAATCCTACTGAAAGTGATATCCTGGTACCCCATACTATCCTTGCAAAAACATCTCTGCCTCTGTCGTCTGTTCCGAATATGTGTTCTTTGCCTGGAGGACTTAATGTCTGTGTTAAATCATATTCTGTAGGTGAGTAGAACACTATTGGTTTTAGCATAATTTCTCCGCTTTCCGTTTCATATTCTTTCCATTCTATGTCCTGAAATTGAGTGTAGTTTTTTATAAAAGGAAAATATATTTTATAGTTACGGATAAATATTATGGGTTTATCGTTTGCTATAAATGGTGCAAATACAGCTATTATAAATAAAAATATTACTATATAGATGCTGAAGTATGCAAGCCGATTTTTTTTAAATTGTGCCCATACTAATTGAAAATATGTATAATGTTTTACTTCTTTCATTGTTCTATCTTCTCAAAACTTATTCTCGGATCTACAAGTACATAGATAATATCTGCCAATAAAATGCCGAGTAATGTTAAAAATGACGATATCGTAATAATTGCCATTATTGTCGGATAATCTCGTGCCAGTATGGATTCAAATGCAAGTTTTCCCATTCCCGGTATTGAAAATATATTTTCTATTATAACACTTCCGCTGAATAAAGCAGGTAAAAGATATGCAAGCAGAGTTACAATCGGTATTAAGGAATTTCTTAAGGCGTGTTTAAAAATAACAATTTTTTCAGGCAAGCCTTTTGCCCTTGCTGTTCTTATGTAATCCTGCCGTATAACTTCAAGCATCTCTGCTCTCATATATCGCGATAAAGAAGCAAATCCTCCGTATGTTAAACTTATTATTGGTAGAACTAAATGCCAGACTCTGTCAAGCACCCATTTCCATAGCGGAAAAGATGCAGCATTCTCTGAGGATAATCCGTATATCGGAAATATATTTAAATAGTCACCACCACCAAGAAGCATTATAAGTAGAGTTGCCACCCAGAAATTCGGCAGAGAATATAATATAAAAAGTATTACTGTTGTTATCCTGTCTGCCACACTGTCCTGTTTTATTGCTGAAAACACACCTATTGGAATTGATATAAGATATATTAGAAAAATTGAAATTAAACTTAATTGAAGTGTAACCGGGAGTCGTTCTTTTATCTTTTCAAGCACAGGGCGATGATCTTTAAATGATTTTCCGAAATCAAGCACTATTAATCGTTTTAACCATAATCCGTATTGCGTTATTAAAGGTTTGTCGAGTCCGTATAATTTGCGGGTTTTTTCAATTATCTCTTTTGCAAGAGCATCACTTTTTACTCCCTGGAGGTTCATTTTTATTTTCATACTTGCCGGGTCCCCGGGCATTAGGTGTAATAATGTGAATGTTATTAATGTTATCCCCAGTAATGTGGGTATCATAAGTAATATTCGTTTTATCAGATAATCTTTCATTGTAGCGAAATATATCTATTTTTAATGTTATGTCAAGTGATATATTGGGGACGGTGCAAAACAGTATTAATTTTCGCCCAAAATAATTGTATCCGGGACTTTAGGCTTGGCGTATTAAAGTTAATAGAGTTATGCACCGTCCCTATTAACCTCTTTACCTGAATTTTTTACGGAAATTATTTCCGCAAATATTGAGACCGCTATCTCAGAAGGTGTTTCTGAGTTAATCGGCAGCCCCACAGGGGATTTTACACTATTTAATTTGTCTTCCGAAATACCTTCTTTCAATAAATGTTCTTTTATAGTAGAACTTTTTTTCTTGCTGGCAACCATGCCTATATATGAAAATTTTATATTCTGTTTTAATATCTCTCTTAATACTATTTCATCTGTATAATGTGATTTTGTGGCTATTACTATAAATGAAGGTTTTTTAAATATTATGTCTTTGATTATTTCGTTATAAGGTCCAAATTTAATTTCTGCTGCATCGGAATAATACTCAAAATCTATGCTTTCTTTATTTGTGTCGTATATGTGTGTATTGAAATTTGTTAATAATGCAATTTTATATAACGCTTTTCCTATATGCCCGGCACCGAAAATGTACAATGATGGAGTATTAATAATGGGCTCTATAAATACAGTCATATCTCCACCGCAAATCATACCGGTTTCTATTCCTTCTTTTTCTGCATCTAATGAATAATGAAGTAAAACAGGAGAGTTATTCTTTATAACTTTTAAGGCTTCATTTATAACATATTTTTCAACAACACCGCCTCCTATAGTATCTATAATTTCTCCTGTAGAAAGAACTATCATCTTTGCCCCTGCTTCTCTTGGCGTAGAACCGTTTGCTTCAACAACAGTCACCAGAGCCCCTTGTTTTCCTGCTTCTTGAATAGCTGTTATTTCTTCATAAATATTTAATTTGCGTTTCATATTATATCTCCTATACTAATTGCTCTTTAATTATTAATATATAACAGTAATTATATGTCAATAAATTTCCTATCGTATTATATCCGCATCCGGGGACGGAGGTATACTATATGTATTTTGTATAAGTAATCAGTCGCTTTTAAAGAAGTTAATAAAGTTATGCACCGTCCCTCCCTTTTTCAGTTTTAGAGGTTGAGTTTAAAGTATACAGCGTGGATAAAAGTAAACTGGAATTTGTATGTCGAACAAAAGAATAACGACAGGTATTATGTGTGGTAGTCGGATGATGTTCCCGCTCAATAAAATAAAAAAAATACTTGACAAAAGAAGAAAAAGGATTATTATATAATATATGCAAACGATTGTATTGTTGAAGATAATTTAAATTAAATTTTCAGGAGGTGTTTTTATGAAAAAGGCTATGTGCTTTTTATTTCTTGTATCTTTGTTCGTTGTGTCTTTTAATTTGTCTGCGGCTTATAATATTAAGAACACAACTATTTTTACTGCCCAGGTTACTGTTACAGGCAGTACCAATACTGCACTTGAAATATCTATCTTTAACAGGGTTGATGATACTCCGGCTTCAGTAGTGGAATGGACTAATATTTCTTTGCCTCTCGGGGGCGATACTTCATGGAGGGTTGCAAATCAGTATGTAAAAATTATTTATACCAATTATAATTCTTACTGGGGAATATCTTTCGGCAGCGATAATTTTAATTCTGCTATTGCAGACCCTTTATTTACAGGAGCGACTAATGATGCAGCAGGTTTGGTGGGTGTAAATAATACTTCTGCTGCTTTACAGTTAGTATGGCAGATTCAGGACGATACCACTACTTATGACCCGCCGAAAATTTCTGACCCGGTTACATCCGGGGGGTCTACATATTTTACTAATACAGGATGGGCATGGAAGTTCTTAATTGATCAGGCTCCTACTACAAGTTTTTGGGATACTTCTGGAAATGATGCTTCAATGGGCACAGCAAGTGTTAATTATTATGTTACACCTGTTAACCAGGCCGGAAGATTATGGGGTTCTGCTGCTACAGAGAGAGGCGGTGGTTCTTCCCCTGTGTATTTATATCTGGCAGCAGATTTTTCAACTGCTACAGCTCAGCAGTATAAAACCACTACTCTAACAGTAGAAATGTTTCAGCCGTAAACAGCCGTAAAAGTTGTTAGTTATTTCTTTTAACAGTAGAGCAGAAATTAACTGCTCTACTGTTGTTTTTTTAAGGGAATTATTTTAAGTTTTAATATTATGAAAAGTATAAATAGAATAGTAAGCAGTATGTGCGTTATAGTTGTATTTGTCATTTACATAAATACAACTGTATTTGCCGATGTTTTTAGTTTTAATTTAAAAAATATTAATGATGATACTGCTGCAAATATTATTTCATGGAGTAATATATCTGTTGCATCTAACGGCTGGATAGTGGCAGAACAGTATATTGAAATAAGTTATTTAACAAATCACTCTGTTATAACAGGATGGGGGTTAAGTATATATACACATAATACTACAAACACAGCCAATCCTATGTATATTGGAAGCAATGATGCATCAGGTTTAATAGATACCAGATTTTCTAACAGGAATATATCTCTTGCATGGTTAATCAAAGATATAAAATCCGAACCTTCTGCACCTGTGGAAAACAGCGGTGTATTTACGACTTCTGATTGGCATTGGTTACTCGATAAGTCTAAAGGATATACAAATGAGAACAATTACAATGTTGTATGGAATCAGGGCGGAATAGCGTGGCATGAAGCTGTACGCCAGAAAAAACCTTTAAAAGCATATCTTTATATAGCAGCAAAGTTTGAAGATTTGCTGGCAGATACTTATAGAACAACACAACTTAATATGGAAGAATTTTATAATCCTGACGCATTATTTTTAGACAAATTTTTTATTTATACAAATAAATGGGAAGACAGTAATCCTGTTCCAAATCATTATACTCCTGCCTGGGAAAGCTGGGGCAGTGGTTCAAGCAGTGCTGATTTCGGATATACAAATGATTATCACAGCCGCGGAACTTCAATAAGGATTGAGTTTACATCTGATGCGCAGGGCGCATGGGTATGGTATGAACCCGGTTCGGATTGGAGCTGTCCGTCAGGTAACGGTTATGGATATGATTTAACAGGTGCTGGTAAATTGTCGTTCTGGATTAAAGGAAGTAACAGTTATAATAATATAATAGCACAAATAGGAGTTAATGAAGATTCCTGTGGTACTGTAAAAAATGTAGACGGAAGCGGCGGAGATACTTTTAATATTACAACTTCATGGACAAAACATTATATTTCGGTTACTAATTTAAATATGTCATATGTAAGCAGGGGTTTTAAACTCGGAGTATGGAGTCCGGGAAGTAAAGTTGTATTATATATTGATGATATAAAGTATGAAAAATGAGGATTATGATGAACAAATTAATAATGTTATTAGTGTTTATTTTTAGCAGTACAGTATTATACAGTGGAATTAAATTCGGTCCTGCTTATACAGAAGTTTCACTGCAGCCCGGCACAGAGGTAAAGCGCAGTATCTATATAGAAAACACATATAATTATGATATAAATTTAAAATGTTTTGTGCAGGATTTTAAAAAATCCAGAATTAATAAAACCGCATATAAAGATTGGCTGAAATTGGAATTTAATAAAGAAAATATAGTGGTAAAAGCCAACAGTAAAAAAAAGTTATATTACAGGATAAAATTACCGAAGTCATTTTCCGGTGAAGCCTCTGCAAAAATAAGTTTTGTTAAGGGACATAGCGGAGGCACCGGAATTAATACAAAAATGTCTGTTGCTGTTTATGCTATTTCAAAAAATAATTCATATATTGGCGCTGATATAAAAAATTTTTTATGTAAGTTGACTAATAATAGGCTTTCCTGCAAATTTAAACTTACAAATACAGGAAATATTCATATCAGACCTGAAGGATATATTTCTGTGTTTAATAAAAAGAAAATGTTAATAAAAAAAATAATAATAAGTAAGCAGTATCCGTTATTTGAAGGAGATAGTTTTATTCTGTCTGCTTCCGGCAGTTTTATTAATAAAGGTGAAAATCTGTTTTTATTTAAAGTACGATTGTTCCTGGGATATAATAAAAGTTTTTATATTGAAAAGCAGTATAAAGTTAAAATAGCGAATAATATAGTAAGATACGTAAGAGAGTTAAAATGAAAAAAAATATAATATTAGGTTTAGTAATAACTCTTGTATATTTTAGTATACTGAATGCAGGATATAATGTAGATAAAAGTGCTGTATTTAGTGCTTCTGTTTTTGTTAAAGAGAAATCGGGACAATTTATTCACACTCCTATATCCCGGTATAACATTGTAAACGATCAAATTGTATTGAAAGTTAATTTCACCGGAACTTCAAAATATACCAATATTATTTTACATTACAGAATAGGAGGAGAGTCAGCTTATAAAGAAGTAGAATTTCAGCCGAAAATTAAAACAAACATAAGCAGTTATGAGGGCATAGCAATAATACCGGCAAATGAAGTAACAGATAAAGGAATAGAATATTATATAGAAAGCAAGTCCGTATCATCGAATGTAGATGAATGGATGTTTAAAACAGCGTTATCCCCGCAGCAGGTATTATATTTCAGTTCTGAAAATATAAAATATAGTAAACCTGTGGAAATAGAGTTAAAAGATGGAAATATTTATGACGGGGTTTGTAAATTAAAAATAGATAATTATGACTCCGGAGATACAATTTCATTCAGTCAAATAAATGATATATCGAGCCTGCCGGCAAATAATAATAAAGGTGTTTTAAATGATAAACCGATAGCTGCGTATAAAATAGAACCGTCGGATAAAATGCTGACAACTCCGGCAGGTTTATCGTTGTTGTATTTTGATATTAATCAGGACGGATATGAAGACATTGGAAAATTTAAGGAGTCGGTTTTACAAATATACAGATATGACGGGTTTGAATGGTGTAATCTTGGAGGCGAAGTCGACAATGTTGCAAATATTATTAAGTTAGATATATACAGTTTCGGAATATTCGGGATTTTTCCTGTAGAGAGTAAAGAGAGTATGGATTATAGGCCAAAAGAAAGAATTTTAACACTTGACGGTAATGGACAGAATGATTATCTGATATTTAACGGACTTAGAGGAGAATATGAGATAAGAATAATAGATATATCCGGCAGACTTGTAAGGTTAATAAAGAATCTTCCGTATTGGGACGGGAAGGATAGCGACGGAAATACTGTTCCGTCAGGAGTTTATATGTACGAATTAAAGAAAGACAGTAAAATAATAAAAGGAATTTTTGTAGTGGCAAAATAGTAGAGGTTTTAATTGAGATGAAAAAAGTAATTTTTATGTTTATAATGATATTCTGTGTTATTACTTTCAATATTTCTGCTGCGTATGAGAATATGTGGTTTGGGGCAAAAGCAATTGGGCTGGGAGGAAGTTTTGTTTCTGTGGCAGATGACGGGTCTGCCTCTTTATGGAATCCTGCCGGTTTGAGACAATTACATTTTCCGGGCTTATATTTAATGTATTCCCGTCCGTTTTTCAGCATTGATGATTCTTTTTCTCTAAATAATTTTTTTCTTTCTTTATTTTATCCTTATGACAGTATGGGTAATTTTAATTTTACCTATACACATTTTACAGTGTCGTCGTTATATTATGAAGATTCTTATATATTAAGTTATAGTATAAATATTTCTAAATTCTGGAGTAATGCATTTTTAGATATAGATTCAGGAATTAATATGAAGTTGTATAATAGAGGTTTTATTCCGGACGATAGGACCCGCAATGATGAACTATTCGGAAAAGGAACAAGTACTACTGTATTTGCATCAGATATAGGTATACTTGTTAAGCCTTTTGTAAAGGGCAGTAAAAATTATTGGAGTTTAGGAATAGTTGTTTATGATTTTAACAGCCCTGATATTGGTCTGGTGCAGAAAGATGAAATTAAAATAAAGTATAAATTCGGTTTTTCTTATAATATAATATTCCCCAGATTATTGAAAAGAACAATTATTACTCCTGTTGTACAAATGAATATAATTAATAATTTTAGTGATATGTCATTTGGGATAAATGCTGAATTTTATAAAAGAATAATTTCTTTAAGATGCGGATATGCCGGGACAGGATTTACAGGCGGTATGGGAATTAATTACAGGGTAAATAATGTTATTGTAGGATTTGATTACGGATATTCTTTAACATCTACTTTAACAGGCGGCGGCACAAGTACACATCTGGTCTCTTTAAATATTAAATTTCCGACTTTAAGTATAAAAGTAAAACCTTTAACCACAGGGAAAACAGGGAAAAGCATTATTCTGAAAAATTAAAAAAAAGTTGAAATAAAAAAATGAAGCAGTATATTAAAATTAATAGGGCTGTTAAGGATTTCAACGGTTAGAAATAATATTATTAATGAGGTTTAAAAATGAAAAAAGTGTTTTTGGTATTTTTATTCTTTAATATATTAAAAATCGGATATTCAACAGATATAGAAATTAAGAATAATGAATTATATGTAAATGGTGATGTATTTATTATTAAAGGAGTTTGTTATAATCCTATTCCTGTGGGGAAAAGTGCATCTTATGAATGGGAATTAAATTCGGATATTTATACAATCGATTTTCCAATGATTAAAGATATGGGTGCAAACTGCATCAGGACCTATTCTGTTCTCGATTATCAGGATGTTCTGGATTCTGCTTATAAAAACGGAATATATGTTATAATGGAATATCCTATACCGTGGAATACGGATTTTACTAACAATACTACCAGAACACAGGTTTTAAACGGCGTAAAACGAATGGTGGAAAAATGGAAGTCTCATCCTGCTATTTTGATATGGCTTATGGGACATGAAGTTGATTTTAATATAAAACTCACGAATAATAATTTAAAACTGGATAAAGAAGCGACTAACAGGCTTAAAACCTGGTATCCGTTTTTAAATGAATTAGCAGGAAAAATACATGAATGGGAAAGCCCGTATTGGCATCCTGTCAGTTATGGAGAAGGTGTAGCAGATGTATATAATTTCGGCATATACACTAATACAGGATTAAGTGCCGGTGCTGTTACAATTGGAAATCCTGTTTTTTATGCTGATGACGCTAATATGAAGAATCTTGATATATGGGGTGTTCAGACTTATAACGGCAAAGGTTTTACACCCGGGTATTTTGAAAAATATTCTACTTTAAGTTCTAAACCTTTATGGATAGCAGAAACAGGCTGCGATGCTTATGATGCAAAAAATCATGTCGAGAATCAGGATATGCAGTCGGAATATATTTCAGCACAATGGCTTGAAATATATAATAATCTTTCTGCCCGTGATTCTTCAAAAAAGTGTATAGGTGTAACATTTTTTAGCTGGAACGACGGCTGGGAAAAATCTTCCGGAAGTATATATACTCATGATACAAATGCAACCTGGCCCTCTGCATATTATTATGATTATGTTGCAGGAAAATTTAATATGAATGAAGAGTGGTGGGGAATAACTTCTATTTTCCCCGGAACATATGAAAAAACACCCAGAAAAGCATATTATACATTAAAAAATTACTGGAATAAAAGCAATGACGATGATAATAATTCAATTAACAATATACTGTTTCGAAAAGTCAGTGTTAATATTCCTAATCCGTTTAATCCTGATAAAGATGCAAATACAGTGATTAATATGTATTTGCGGTATAATGCAGAGATTGAAGTAAAATTGTATAATTATGCAGGCAGGCTTATAAAGACTTTTTCCCGGAATGACATAAAACAGAATGCAGGGTATAACTATTTTATAAAATGGGACGGCAGAGACAACAGTAATAATTTAGTGGAAACAGGACTTTATATCTGCAGGATTGAGGCAAGATATAATATAAAAGATTCCGCTCAGGTTGAAACACAATATATCAAAATCGCAGTAGTAAAATAAATAACCACAGGGGTTTTATATGAAAAAGATTGGATGTATAATATTTTTTCTTTTAATTTTTTATAACAATGTTTTCGGATTATATATACTTGAAGATTCAGGAAATGCCAGAGCAGTAGGACTTGGAGGGGCATTTGCTGCTTTGAGTGATGATACTTCAGCTATATATTATAATCCTGCATTACTTTATGATATTGATAGACAGCAGATTTCAGTAGGCTATGCTCGAAATTTTTTATCATTTAATAAATTAGATGTAGCATATATTTATCCCAAGATAAGTTTTAAACCTGATATAGGTTTGTCTGTTGCTGTATCATCTGCATTTGACAGCGGAATACCGGTTTATAATGCAGTAGAATTTGGAGAAACAGGAGAATATGCACTGGGTAACAGTATGAATTATTATGAAAATCTTTTTTTAATGGGCGGCGGTATAAAAATAAAGAATATCTGGATGATGCAGATAAGTGGGGGACTTTCTTTTCAGTTTATCAACAGAAATATAGATGATTTTAAATCTTATGCATATGGAATAAATGCAGGTGTAAATTTTAGACACAGGTTTTTTAATTTTAGTATTGTAGGAAAAAATATTTTTATGAAGTTAAAAAGTGAAACTGCAGTTGAAGATATACCTGTAGTTTTAAGAGTAGGCTCATTAATACATTTTAAGAGAATCTTTCGTGCTCTGTTTAACAGTAAGCAAAAACAGCCAACTTTATTAAATAATGCGCTTATAATGCAGAATTTAAATTGGAGAGTAAATCCGGTGTTTGATATGGATTTTGTATTTGATAAAGAGTTTTATATAAATTTTTATGGCGGGATAGAAGGCTGGTTAAATGAAGCAGCAGCAGTGAGAATAGGATATAATAGTTGTCGGGGACTAAGCGTAGGGATATCAGTTAATATTGTTGATACAATAAGAGCAGATTATGCTTATTTAATACACAGTGAATTAGAGGAAAGTCATAGAATCACTGTAACATATTATTTTTAGAAGTAATAGGAGTAAGAGATGCGAAGAGATTTAATTTTAGTAATTTTATTTATATTTTTATATTCAATAGTATTAAACGGTGCGGATCCTGTTTTACGCACCGGAGAAATGAGGATAAATTTTATTCCGCAGTTTATATTGCTTGCAAATACTCCTGTTTCTGGCTGGCAAGTAACTTCAGAAGGTATGGATAAAGTTTTTTCAAAAAACAGCAGCGCTGAGAGAAAATTCAGGTTTACAAACGGAGAATATATGTTTTTTGACTGGTGGTTTATACCTTTTAACAAATTTAAGTTAAATATCGGTTATGAGCTTACAATGGACTATGCTGATACTTTTTACCATCCTATTAATATTGAGCATAAGATACATAATGATTATTTTTCAGAGTTAAGTGAAGAAGAACTTGCAGGCGGAATAGATCTTAAAAAGTTAGGAAAAAGGTTAAAACTCTGGCATGGAAAAGCAGAATATAGAAATAATTTTTTATCTGTCCGTTTATATAAAGGATACGGGCATGCAGGCTGGGATTATAGCGGTGATATATTCGGATTTTATCCTGAGCAGTGGGATGTAGATTCATATCGCAGAATAGGCGGGAAATCTGCGCCTGCTGTATTGGAGAGCGATTTTAATTTGCGGTTTGGAAGGCATAATTACGGCAATTTTAGTTTTGCAGCCGGACCTGAACCTATATGGGGTAATGGCTGGTCATATTACGGTAAATATACTTATAAATACAGATTCTGGATACCTACTTTATTGTTTAAATATGAAACTATAAAATGGGGCAAAGTTGAAGACGAAAAAATCTGGGCTTTAGCATTAACTACAAAGTATTACGGACTTATTTATATGCCTCTGGAATTTGGGATTGTATTTAATCCTTTTAGAGTTAATGAGGAATATACAGTAACTCATTCTGTTGAATTGCAGGACGGATATGGCGATAGCGGATACTACATATCTACTGGAAAGACTTCATATTTTGATGCGCTGGGAGCAAAGATAAAAGGTAATATACCTATAATACCTTTTATTAATAAACTTGATTTCAGTTTAGAATATCTGGGTAAAACCGCGGGGAATAAATATGAGATAAATGTAGGCGTGGAAAAAAAAGTAAAAAATATATATTCATTTTATTTTATGAACAGTTTCCGTATGCCTGTTGAGGGCCCTGAAGTTTTAATTCTTGAAGGCGATGAAGAACATCCGGGACAGCCGATAACATCACCACGGGGAAGAGATGATCCGTTCTGGGTTAACAGTAAAAACAGAACAGCCTTTATATCTTCTTTGACAATAGTATTTGATCCGACACCGGGCTCGTGGATTTTTCAGTATAGACCGTATATACTTGAGGAATGGAATCTGAATCAATTTGAAACTTCACCGTATGCATTTTTGTTTAATTACAGATTAAGTTATTATCCGGGTACAACTGATCTGGAACCGTATATATCTTCAACCGGTGAATATTTGTGGCCCGGAGAATATGATGAAAATGCAGATAGAATGCCGGCAGTTAATCTGGCAGGCTGCTGGAAATTGAAAAGACCTATACATTTTTTTACTTTGATTAATGAATTTAAAGTGCTGGAAAACGGAATTTTATTTTTAATATTTAATGCAGGTGAGAAAATAGCAACTTCTTCAATGGCTTATACTGAAAGTTCGTATGAATTAATTCCTTTTACAAGGATGTTCTCTTCAAAAGTCAGATTAATAAAGTATCCTTTTGAAGCTGTTTTTGAATACGGACATAATGTTTTCGGTCCTGAAAACTGGTATGAATTACTCGGAGGGGTTGTTGATAATATGTATAAGTTTGAGTTTAAATTTAACCTTAATAAATATAATAAGGTGAGTCTTGCTTATGTCGGATATAGAGAAAATGATAATAAATATTTTGAACCTAAATTAGGAGTTTTTGATGAGTTTCGTCTTGAATATAAAGCAAAACTTGGAGTAAGGTTTAGTGTTGTTCCGAAGAAAAAAAATTACGATGAAGAAGATAGTGAAGATATTACAAACATTATAGAAGAAGAACAAAAAGATAACCAGTCAAAACAGAAAACTAGTGAATCAAAGAGTAAAGAAGAAACATTGGATGATATTTTAAATGATTAATAAATCTGAAAATGAGGTGTTGAGTATGAATAAATTTCAAATAATTATATTACTTACAGGTATTATATTAGCAGGCGGATGCAGTCAGGACCCTTTAAGTAATATTGAGAGTCCTGTTGTCTATTCCGGAACAAGCGGGATAGAATGGGTTATATTTGATGATAGTTTGAATACATTAGGTGGCGATGTAATGATATATCCTTCTGATCCGGGTGTGAATATTTTAAAATTTAAATTAATAACAGGAAGTGATGCATATAGTGGTGATAAATATTTTCATTTTGAATGGACAGGAGATGAGATATTCTGGGAAGCAGATCCGCCTGATAACCCGCAGGATACATACGAAGCAGGATTTGCCGGCATTAGTCTTATTGTTGCTACATCGCCGGATTTTTATGATATAACAGAGCCTATTGATATGTCGGATAAGGGATATAATAAGATAATATTTTATGCGCGGGGAAGACTCGATACAGGATATTATGCAAAATTTGAAGGTCCTTGTGGTGCTGTTCTTGATAAGCCGGATTTAAAAGAATCCTGGACTAAATATGAAATACAGTTGTTGGATTTGCATAATGTAAAAGATTTTTTTAAAGTAACTATTTACAATAATTCCGCCACAGTTTCAAATCACGGTGCAGGCGGTTATATAGATATTGATTTTGTTAAATATAGTAAATAAGAATGTTTCCATAAGGAGTAACTTATGAAAAATAAAATAGTTATAATGTTAATAATATTAATCTTTTTTATTTCCTGCGGCAAAGAAAGTATGAGCCCTATGGGGGAACCTGTTAAAATAGTAGTGTCGCCTTCTGCAGTAGAAATGGCAAAAAAAGAAAGTATTAAATTTTCCGCAGTTGCTTATGATAGAAATAATAATTATGTGGATGTTGACGTTAAATGGAGCGTTGAAAGTAATTACGGAGAAATAAACAATAAAGGCTATTTTTATATTAAGAACAATGTTACTGCTCCGTATCCAAAGCGGGAATATGTAGTTGCTGAATATAATGGAATAACAGGCAGGGCTCTTGTAACTGTTCAGCTTGCAGATTTCTGGATATACAGCGATGTAAATACGCAGGATTTTATGTATGATTATCCTGATCCAAGACCTGATTTCGGGGGGAAATTAGGAGTATGGGGAAGCTGCAGTTTATCTGATGATACAGCAGATTTTCCTGAAGAATGCGGTGATAAAAGTTTAAAGATAGAGTATACAGGTGCCGGGGGGTGTTTCTGGTTATTTTGTGATGCAAGCTGGAATGCTACTAATGAGAATATGATAGGATATCTTAGTAATGGAAAATTGGAATTCTGGGTGAAAGCAACAAATAACCTGGAAATTAAAATAGAAGATGATATAACCGGTTCTTCCAGGTATTTGTCCGGTTATATTACTTTAAAAAATGAGTGGCAAAAAGTATCAATACCGCTGAAAGATTTTATCGGTATTGATTTTACAAAGATTAAAACTATTGTCGGATTTCATTCAACCACAGCAGGTATAGCACATATAGATGAAGTTTGTTTCACCGCAGAATAAGAAAACAATTTAAATTTAGTTTAGTGGGATATTGAATATAATGAGAATAGGAAGTATATTAATATTGAGCATAATATTAACAAGTATTAGTATAACAGATTTATATAGCCAGAATGTAATAATCTGGACACAAAGATATAATGGTGGGTGGTTTGATGATTCTTATGGATTAACAGTAGATAACAATGGAAATGTATATGTAACGGGATATGCAGACAATATATCGGGAAACAAAGATTATTGTACGATCAAATATGACAGCAGTGGGAATACAATCGGGACGCAGCGGTATAATGGCGGGTATGACGACGAAGCAAAAGGAATAGCAGTAGACAGCAGCGGAAATGTGTATGTGACGGGAAATAGCGAACATGAAAATGGAAGTAATGATGATTATTTTACGATTAAGTATAACAGCAGCGGGAATACAATCTGGACGCAAAGATATAACGGCGTGGATGATGATATTGCCGAAGGAATAGCAGTGGACAGTGATGGGAATGTATATGTAACGGGATACAGTAAAATTTCAAATAATGATTATTTTACAATAAAGTATGACAACAGCGGGAATACAATCTGGACACAGAGGTATAACAGCGGAGGGTATGATTATGCCGAAGGAATAGCAGTAGACAGTAAAGGAAAAATCTATGTTACGGGAAGTGCTGATGCTGATTATTTTACGATTAAATATGACAACAGCGGGAATACAATCTGGACACAGAGATATGACGGCGGGGGGCAAGATTATGCCAGAGGAATAGCATTAGATAATAACGGATATGTATATGTTACTGGCGTGTCACATAATGGAGCAGATTATGATTATTATACAATAAAGTATGACAGCAGCGGGAATACAATCTGGGCACAGAGATATGACAGCGGTGATGATGATAGGGCTTATGGAGTAGCAGTAGACAGTGACGGGAATGTATATGTAACAGGATATATATACAATGGGGGTAATAATGATTATTATACAGTAAAGTATGACAGCAGCGGGAATACAATCTGGACACAGAGATATAATGGTGGGTGGTTTGATTATGCATATGGAATATCAGTTGATAATAACGGATATGTATATGTAGCAGGAAGTAGTAGCAATGATTACTTTACCATAAAATATGAACAGCCTGTATATCCGACAGCACCTTCAGAAATAACAGCAGTAAAAGAGACCGGATATATAAAATTAAACTGGACAGATAATACAATAAATGAAAGAGGATTTAAAATATATCGAAGTTATGACGGGATAAATAATGAAGAAATAGGGAGAGTCGCAGCAGGAATAACAGTATATAATGATACGGGATATGATGAGAGCAGGACGAATTGGTATAAAGTAAGTGCAACGAATCTTGCCGGGGAGTTAATGAGCAGCAGTGTAAAGTGGGTGAAGGAAGAAAG
>CAYQNP010000114.1:0-6165 GCA_964418785.1 uncultured Spirochaetia bacterium
AGAAAGTGATAAGGAATATGGGATAAATGAAATATTACTTGTGCCAAATCCGTATCATTACGGCAAAGACGAGGATAAAGGGAAAATAACATTTTATAAAGTAAGTAGTGGTGTGGAGATAGAGATATACAGTATAAGCGGAAGGAAGGTCCGGATATTGAGATATGATAGAGAAGGCAGAGAAAATAAGATAGAATGGGGAGTAAAAGACGAATACAATAGAGAACTGGCAACAGGGGTGTATATAGCGAAAATAAAAGATAGGGATAAAAATAAAAAGTATATTACATTTCTTATAAACAGATAGGAGTTATGATAATGAATTATAATATAATATTAAGAATGGTTTTAATATTATTGTTAAATATAAATATGTTGTCGGGAGAGATTACTTCCGGATATGAAATTTTAAATCTGGAAACAGGCGGGGATGTAACTGCAGCAAGCAGTATTTCTTTAAACAAAGGGGTTAATTCCTTTTATTATAATCCTGCATTATTATCGTCTCAAATTAAACATAAAGGTAAAATTAATACGGGAAAGAATAATATTTATATGGGATATAACAGATTAGCAGGGGATATAAATTATATATCTGTTTTTTCTTCGTTTATTGATTATATCGGCGAGATAGGCATAGGTGTTACCGGGTTGTTATTAGATAACAGTTTGCAGACTTCTTATAATGGAAATGAGTATAATATAGAAGAAAAAGGAGTAACTCTGGGAGGATATGTTTTTATATTAGGGCAGGGTATTCAAATAACAGAAAAAATAAATGCCGGATTAAATTTAACTGCAGGCAGTTATAATATAGAAGGAGATAATAATCTCGGGATAGGCATTACAGCCGGTATTACTTACAAAAATAAGGATTGGGGGATAGGACTAACAATAAATAATATAGGCGGATCAATAGCAAATTATACAGAAGACAGGTATCCGTATGGAGCAGGGGTGGGTGGACATTATATATTTTATTTGTTTAAAAGCAGATACGGAAAGATTCATAAATTGAGAATAACCGACAAAATTAATTATGAAATAATAAATAATAGTATAATAAATATAATTGGTGCAGAGTATATATTTAATGAAATAATGTATATAAGGAGTTCTATTGAATATGATAGTGAGAAAAATTATAAAATAGGAACAGGAGTAGGAGTATTATATAAAGGAAAGATAAAAGGAGATTACGGTATTATATATAGTAGTCTTGGAATAACACACAGTTTAGGAGTCGGTATTATCTGGAATCAAAGGTGGCTTGAGAAGGAGAACGATAATATAAAATTAAATATAAAAAAGTTTGACGGAGAAAAATATATATATTTAAAGGCAGATGAAATATTTAAAGATAATTCTTCGGATTTAAGCATTTCGGGTCAGAAGAAATTGAAAAAACTTATCAGTAAACTGAAAGAGAATAAGAAAATAATAAATATATTCGGTTACAGCAGTAAGGATGGAGGAAGCCTTATAAACAGCAGAATAAAAAAAATAGTGGAGTATTTTGTTGCTAAAGGAATTGAAAAAAATAGAATAGATTTAAATGGAAAATATTCTCGTAATAATAAAATAAAAAAATATAAGGATGACGGTATTACTATTGTTATTAAGCGGTTAAGTAGAGAAGAACAGGAAGAGTATGATTATTATTATTTTATGGGTATGGACAACAATATAAAAGGAATGAAAGAAAAAGCCTTAAAAAACTGGGAAAAAGCATTATCTATTGATCCTGAAAATAAAGAATTAAAAAAGGAGATTCAAAAGTTAAAAGAAAAAATAAAATAATTTTTGAAAGAAAATCTATAATAAATAAAAAATATAAATTTGAGAGGTAGTTAATTTAATATGAGTATCAAAATAAAATTTACTTTATTAATAGTTATTTTTATAATTTTTCTTGTTGCAGTATTAACATATTTAAGTGTTACACGGCAGGAAAAATTATTAATAGAGTCTACTGATAAAAGGATTAAAATTTTAATGGTAAATGCTGCTGATACTATAAGAGAAGGAATGATAAGTGCTGATGATTTATTGCTTACCACTACAATTCGCAAGATAAAAGAAAGGAATGAGGATATCATTGATGTGTTTCTGGTTGATAAGCGCGGAAGTTTAATATTTCATTCAGATATTTCAGTGATGAATAAAATTTTAACTATAGGTAAGTTAGAACATTATGATGATTACATTAGTAAAAGAGCATTAAATTCCCGGGTTTTTTTAAAGCAAAAAGTTAAAAAGTATTATTTATATTCTTATCCTATAATGGACAATAATATAAGAATAGGGACACTCTTTGTGAAATTTTCTTTTGAGCGAATTATGGAAAATATTGCAAAGACAAAAAAGAATTTAATTATTACATCATTATTTATCTTATTAGTTTTTATTTTTATTACCTATTTTTTTACTGCTTTTTTGCTTGAGCCTGTAAGAGCATTATCAGAAGGTGTGAGAATTATAGGAAGCGGCAATCTTGATCATAGAATTTTTATCAAACAGAATGATGAACTGGGAGAACTTGCAAATAATTTTAATAAGATGACTGAGGAATTAAAGATTTCGCGACAAAAAATAATTGAAAAAGAACTTCTGGAACGTGATCTGGAAATAGCAAGTGAAATTCAGTCTTTTCTAATACCAAGACAAATACCGAATATAAAAGATGTTTCTATAGGTCGATATTATAATCCTGCGCGTTTTGTGGGCGGTGATTATTATGATATTGTTGAAATAGGACCAAATAAATACGGAATAATTATTATTGATGTATCAGGTAAAGGTTCAGGTGCAGCTATTATAATGGCTGTAATAACTTTTATATTTCATTCTGAAGCTTTTAAAACTTATGCTGCAAATAAGTTGATGAGTGTTCTTAATAATAAATTAATTGACAGAATACCTGAGGAGCGTTTTGCAACAGGTATATATATTATTTATGATGCGGAGAACGGAATCATTCAATATACAAATGCAGGACATTCGGAATTACTTTATTATCAGCATTCAACAAAGAAAGTATTCGGATTAAAAAAAGCTACTTCAATGCCTATTGGAATAGCAAAGGATGTTGAATATACAAGAGCAGCTTTTAGATTTCAGAAAGGAGATGCTATTCTGTTGCAAACCGATGGAATTTATGAAGCAATGAATATTAATAAAGAAGAATTTACATTGGAACGCGTTAAAAAAGCTTTTGGTAAATATGCCCCTATGTATGAAAACCCTGATGATATTAATAATAGTATTATAAAAGAGATTGAATCTTTTGTGGGAAAGGCTAAACAGCATGATGATATGACATTAATTACCATAAAAAAGTCTTAACAATAAATCCGGTGGGAATTTGTGTAAAGCAATGATTAACAGAATAAAGTTTATTAGCATTATGGTCTTAATTATTATATTTGCTGGATATGGATATTCGTCAACTGTACAGAAACACTTTTTAAATGCAAAATTAGCGTATATTAATTCCGATTTTGATATTGCAATGGAAGAATGCTCAAAAGCAATCTCATTAAATGAAGGCAATACCCGCGATATTGAGATGTTTTTCGATTTGATAAAATTTGTCAAAAAATATACTTCAATGAAATATAAGGAAGCAGTTGGTTTTTATAAGTCGGGTAAATATATAAAAGCACTTGAATCTTTATCAGACTTATTTAAAAAAGATTCAAAAAATAAAGATGCAAAAATATTATACTCAAAAATATTAAAAAAGTTGACACTTAAACAGAAAAAAGAGAGACTTGAGTTTATAAACAGGCAGATAAAAAAGAATATTTCTCTTAAAAACGATGCAGTTTTAATAGCACTTTATACAGAAGCACTTTTAATTAAACCTGATGACAATACAATTAAACTGGAATTAGAGAAAGTCAGAATGAAATATAAGTCTGCACAAACTATTCTTGAGATAAAAAAAATGGTGAAGAATCTTGAGAAGTTAGTCAGGAAAAAAACATTTGATGTTAATAAAGCAAAATTAATAGTTAATAATATATTATATATAGATCCGTCTAATAAGAAAGCCATAGCATTAAAGAAAATCCTTGATGAATATAAAAAAAATGATGAAACAAGTATTTCAGAACTTAGAAAAAGGGTTTTATCTAAATCATTTAAGAGTACTGATGATAATGTAAAAGTGACAAAAGAGATAGTTAAGTCGGTTATACATAAAATAAGCAGGGAAAAAATAAATAAAAAGGATATAATCAAGCAGCAGAATAAAAATCTTGCTAATATACATTTCTCCAGGGGAGTGAACAGATATAATAACAGATTATACATAGAAGCAAAACAGGAATTTAAACTGGCGAAATATTATAATCCGGCTATGGTGGAAGCGGATAAATATATTCGGAAATGTGAAAAAAAAGCGTTAAAACAGAAAAAAATAAAAAATAAAATAATTATGAGAGATATAAGTAAGAGTAAAATCCTTGTTAAAAAACGCAAAACAGAAAAAGCCATTAATTTATTGTATCACAGTATTGTTAGCAATAATATTGAAAATACTGAAGGCCAACGATATTTGTCCGGGATAATAAAAGAAAATATTAAACATAATAAAACATTTGTAAATAAATATTCGTCATTGTACGATATTATAAAATATTTTCGATTAACAGGAGTTAAATTATATAAAAAAAATAAATATTCAGAATCCGCATCTTTCTGGGAATTTATATTGGAGTTTTATCCTGAAAACAGGCTTGCTTTAAATTACTGGCTGAAAAGTGTAAAGAAAATGAAAAAACCTGAAAATTATCTGAAACATTTATATACTAAAGGTGTAACTGCTTATAACATGGGGTATTATATTAAGAGTTTATTTTATTTTAAACTTGTTTCCCGTGCACTTTTATCTTCGGATACAGATGTTCATTTTAAAAGCCTTAAACAGCTTAAAGAAAACAGCAGTAAATTTATAAAAGAGAATAATAAAACAGAGGAGCAGCTATCCAGAATATATAATGCTGCAATTATGGAGTTTATAGAAGGGAATTATGCCGGAGCTGTATCTAAATGGGAATATATCTTAAAAATTGATCCCGGCAATATTAAAGCAAGATATAATATTGATAAAGTGAATAATATAA
Source organism: uncultured Spirochaetia bacterium (assembly GCA_964418785.1). Taxonomy (GTDB): domain Bacteria; phylum Spirochaetota; class JAHITG01; order JAHITG01; family CAYQNP01; genus CAYQNP01. Next base: position 5,130 of record CAYQNP010000114.1, read on the forward strand.
TCTCGGGAAAATATAAAATGGATTTCTTTAATCGGTTGCCTGAAAAGATAAAACAGAAGATTAATAGATATTATTATAAAGGTATTATTGCATATCTGCATAACAGATATGCTGAAGCAATTAAGTATTTTGAGAAAGTAGTAAAAATTATGCCGGAGAATCAGAAAGCGATTAATAATATTAATAAATTAAAAATTTTATTACGGTTAAAACAAAATGAAAAATAAAAAAATATCAAAATATGTTCTTCTTATATTGCTTCTGGTGCATATTACTGCAGTTAATTGTTATTCTAATCTTTTTCTCAATACTTATAAGGTGCCGTTTTATAAAAATGTTATATCATTTAAATCTGCTGTGTTTGAAAATAGTATAGGTTATCTTATACAGGATAAGAAGAAAAAGTTATGGTATATATATAGCAGAGATGAAGGAAAATCTTTTGGAAATAAAATTAAAATATCTGATGCTGCAAAAGGTGAGTATTCTATTGCTTTGAATAAATCGTTAGCCGTTTTTATATTAGTAAATAGAGCTCGCAAAATATTGGAGTATAGGTTATTTGACAATAGTAAAAAGTCTGTTGTATATAAAGAAGTTATCTGTAAATATAAAGGTTATGTGGCATATAATATACATACAGTGTTTGATGGTGATAATAATGAAATTTCAGTGGTTTTTATAGAACATTACGGACATCATTCTAATTTAAGATTTATTAAATTTAATATTGTTGTAGAAATTTTAGAGGATAAAGTAATATATTATAAAGGATATAATTATCTTCCGCAGTTAAGTAATATATCCGGTAAATATTTAATTGTATGGAGTAATTTAAGCGGAGATAATGAGGAAATTTATTATTCATTTTCTGAAAATAGAGGCAAAGACTGGACAGAAGTTAGTTCGGTTACACATAATAATTTTAATGACAGAGTTTATTCTTTATTAGCAGGAGAAAACAAATTTTATCTTGTATGGCAGGATGACAGGTTGGGGAATTGGAATATTTCGTATGCAGAATTTGAAAACAGAG
>CAYQNP010000115.1:0-6608 GCA_964418785.1 uncultured Spirochaetia bacterium
AGTAATTGATACTACAGCTATAGTACGAGACACTTTAAAAGAAATCGGCTATGATCATGCAGAATACGGTATAGATTACAATACCTGTGGTGTACTGGTGTCTCTGGACAAACAATCTCCTGATATTGCAATGGGAGTTGACAAAGAAGGTGCCGGGGACCAGGGGATGATGTTCGGTTTTGCAATAAAAGAGACCGAAGAACTTATGCCCTTGCCTATTTCATTAGCGCATAAACTTGTACAACAACTTGCAAAAGTCAGAAAAGATAAAACTCTTGATATGATTCGTCCGGACGGAAAATCTCAGGTTTCAGTTGAATATGAAGACGGGAAACCCAAACGAGTTGATACTGTTGTAATTTCAACACAGCATTCACCTGATATTGAAGTAAAAGATTTAGCTCCGTTAATAATTGAAAAGGTTATTAAGCCCATTATTCCTCCTGATATGATTGACGAGAGCACAAAATACCACATAAATCCTACGGGAAGATTCGTTGTCGGCGGGCCACAGGGTGATACCGGACTTACAGGCAGAAAAATAATTGTTGATACCTACGGCGGATACGGAAGACATGGCGGTGGGGCATTTTCAGGAAAAGATCCTACTAAAGTTGATCGCTCTGCTGCTTATATGGCAAGATATATTGCTAAAAATATAGTTGCTGCAGATCTTGCTTATAAATGTGAAGTTCAGCTTGCTTATGCTATCGGCGTGGACAAACCGGTTTCAGTATTTATAGATACATTTGGTACAGGTGCTGTTGATGATGAAAAAATAGCTGATATCGTTAATAAAGTTTTTCCTTTGACACCTAAAGGTATAATTGAAAAATTACAGTTAAAACAGCCTATATACAAAAAAACAGCTGCTTACGGGCACTTCGGAAGAACTGAAGATACTTTTACATGGGAAAAAACAGATATGGTTAATGAAATAAAAAAATATATTTAAATAAATTTTACCGAGGGAGGTTATATTTAAAATGAAAAAAAAACAATTTTATTTAATAAGTTTACTTATTGGTACTGCATTCTTAATTGGAAGTTGCGGGATTAAAGCTCCGGTTGAGGACCTTGAAGTTGCAAAACAGAAAATTGCACTTGCAAAAGAATTTGAAGCAGACAAGTATGCTCCGGAAGAATATTCAAAGGCTGAAAAGAATATTGAAATCGGCCAATCTACTATGGTTACCAATGAAAAAAGTTCAAAAAACAAAGATGCAAAGAAAAAGTTTGAAGAAGCAAAGAAAAATGCAGAATTAGCATACAAGAAAGCTGCACCTAAATATACTGAAGATAAAATTAAAGAAACAAAATCTTTGCTCCAGACAGCTTCTGATATGAAAGCCAATGTAGAAAACAAGGACGATTTCTCCAAAGCACAGAAACTGCTTGATGAGGCAAATGAACTGCAGAAAAAGAAAGATTACAAAGGTGCTGTTGCTAAAATAAAAGAATCAAAAAGCATTGTTGATAATATATTAACAATAACAAGAGAACGAAAAGAGAAAGCTGAAAAAGAGATAAATGAAGCTAAACTTAAATTAGATTCTATTGAAAAAGATCTTGAACAAAAAATTGAAGATCAAAATCAGGAACCAATGGAAGGAGGGGATAACAATGAATAAGAAAATATATATAATTCTTTTTAGCATTTTTCTTTCTGCAAGTGTTGTATTTGCGCAGGATGTTTCAACATCTGTAAACACAAACAGTTCATCTGACCAAAACATTCAATCTGCTGTTTCAAATAATAATGAAATTAAAGCGGGACAGACAGAAAATGCTGCTCCACAAAACGAAGTTGATCTTGAAACTGCTATAAACAAGAAATTGCTTGAAGCAAAAGAGTATCTAAAGAAAGCAAATGAATCATATGAACAGGGATACTATAGTAAGGGTTATGAATATGCACAAAAAGCAAAAGCTGCAGCGAATGAAGCAGAAACCTTAAAAGTAACCCTGTCCAAGAAATTAAGTGCAGAAGCTAAAATCAAACAGGCAAAAGATTTAATACAGCAAGCAGAAGAAAAAGAAGCTGACAAATTTGCCCCAGAAGAATTAGCGAATGCTAAAACAGCCCTGTTATCTGCTGAGGATTTTTATGATAAATCTGACTGGGACAGTTCTCTGGAAAAAGCCAATGAATCTATTGCTTATGCCGAAACATGTCTTACTAAAATTGAAGAAAATAAAAAGAAATTAGAAGAATCTAAAACTCCAAAAATTGTAGAATCTCCGCCAACTTCTAAAGAAGGTTATAACGGCGAGTATAAAATAAAAACAACCTATAAAGTAAGATTAATACCTGAAAGACGGGATTGTTTATGGAGAATAGCAGGATACAAAAATATATACAAAAACCCGTTGAAATGGCCTATAATTTATAAAGCAAATAAAGACAAAATAAAAGATCCTGATTTAATTTATCCGGGACAGATATTCCAGATCCCAGAATTAGATAAAAACGGAAACCCCATAAAAATAGAAAAAAAAGATACAGAAAATAATCCTGACAATACAAATGCTGAGTCAGACAATTCAAATGCCGGAAATGAGAACAAAAAATTTGAAGAATCAGATCAGCAAACACCTGCAAATGCAGGCGAATCACAGGCAGCACCGGACGGCAAATAAGAAAATAGAATCAAAAGGAGTTAATAAAGCAATATGAAATATGACATAAAAGATATAAAACTTGCTGAGAAAGGGAAACTTAGAATAGAATGGGCTGAGAAACAGATGGATGTTTTGAGACTTATTAAAGAGGATTTTAAGAAACGAAAACCTCTAAAAGGAGTGAAACTGGCAGCATGCTTACATGTTACCACTGAAACAGCAAATTTAATGATAACATTAAAAGAAGGCGGAGCAGAAGTTGTTCTAACAGCATCCAATCCGTTATCAACGCAAGATGATGTTGCTGCTGCTCTTGTAAAATATTATAAAATACCTGTATTCGCAATTAAAGGCGAAAACAATAAAACTTATTATTCCCACATATACTCTGCTCTCTCAATTGAACCGAATATAACAATGGATGACGGGGCTGACTTAGTCTCTACACTGCATTCAAAAAAACGCGATATTCTTAAAAATGTTATTGGCGGAACAGAAGAAACAACAACAGGTGTTATACGATTAGAAGCAATGGCTAATGATAAAGCACTTAATTATCCGATAATTGCTGTAAACAATGCTATGACAAAGCACTTTTTTGACAACAGATACGGGACAGGACAATCAACAATAGACGGAATAATAAGAGCAACAAATATATTACTTGCAGGTAAAACTGTTGTTGTCAGCGGATACGGATGGTGCGGACGCGGTGTTGCTATGAGAGCAAGCGGAATGGGTGCTAAAGTTGTAATCACTGAAGTAGACCCTGTCAGAGCATTAGAAGCTGCTATGGACGGTTATTATGTAATGCCGATAAAAGAGGCTGCTAAAATAGGAGATGTATTCGTTACTGTTACAGGAGATAAACATGTAATTGATACCGATGCTTTTAAAGTAATGAAGAATAATGCCATTGTTGCAAATGCAGGCCATTTTAATGTGGAACTTAATCTTGACGGACTAAAAAAGATAACAAAAAAAATAAGAAAAATCAGAGAGTTTGTTGAAGAATATACTCTTGAAAATAATAAAACCATATATATACTGGCTGAAGGTAGACTGGTTAATCTTTCAGCTGCTGAAGGACATCCTGCGTCTGTAATGGATATGAGTTTTGCAAATCAGGCTTTATCCGCTCTTTACATAAAAGAAAATTATGATAAACTTGAAAATAAAGTATATGATGTACCAAAAGCCATTGATACTGATATAGCAAAATTAAAATTAAAATCAATGAATATAAAAATTGATAAACTAACGCGTGAACAGAAAAAATATTTAAATTCATGGAAAGAAGGTACATAATTATGAATATTAAAAAACATTTTTTGATTTATCTGTTTATTGCTTCTGCATTATTAACAAACGGTTTCTTGAGTTGTAAAAAAATTCAGGAAATATATGTTGAAAGTGATTTGAAACCTATAGACGGTTTTAATCAAACTGATATTGAAGCTGTTGCTATTCTTAATTTTGATGCATCTGCAGTTAAGTCAAAAGATGTTGATAATATTGCACTTCGTGATGCTATTGCATACGACATAATAAGAAATTTATATGAGCAAAAAAAAATTAGAGTTATTCAGGGACAGGCTGTTCAAAATGTATCTGAACGCGAAGTTGTTCAGTTTACTAAAGGTGATTATGAAGCCAAGACTTCTATTATAGAAAGACTTGTTACTTATAAATATAATCCTTATCAGAAAGTAGATGCTGTTTTATCCGGAAAAATTCTTGATTATGTTGTATTTGATGATGATAATCCGGGATATAATTACATCGAAGTTTATATACAATTAGTTGATAGTGTTGACGGTACAATTTATTGGGTTACAAAAATGCGGGGCAACTACAAAGATGTAATTTATACAATTACGCATACTTTGAGCGAAAAAGCATATACTGAACCTGCATTACCCTTGACTGCAGTTGGTAAATTACCGGCTTCATCTGAAACCGATGATAATTCTGAAGAATAAAAAAGGAGAGTTGTTTTATGGGAAGAGGAGATAATAGAAAAACCCCTAAAATGAGAAGAAGAATAAGCAGACGAAAGAAGAAAATGAGAGAAAAAAAACAGATGACTTCCAAAAGTTAATTAATAAAGTTTTATTATTTCTTTATCCGTTATTATAATATCCATCTTTATATCTGTATGTGTAACCGGTATTTTAGTTACTAACTGAAAGTCAAAGGCAAGACCAATAAAAAATGAGTTGGCATACTTGCTTAAAAATCTGTCAAAATAGCCGCCCCCGCGGCCTAATCTGTTCATTTCTCTGTCAAAAGCTATACCAGGTATTATTATAATATCAAAATCTTTTACACTGCTCTCCTCTTTTCCCGGTGCACTTAAAATATTAAACTTATCTGTTTGTAATTCATTAAATGAACTGATTTCAACTGCATACATATCAGTTTTCCCGATTATATAAGGAACAAAAACTCTTTTGCTATCTGACAATGCATATTTTATAATACGATGAGTATCAACTTCTCCGTTAAACGACACATAACTAAATATTTTCTTTGCTTTTTTATAATACTCTGTTTTTATCAGGCTATTAAATATTTTTTCATCCTGTTCTCTCTTATTAAAATTATCTTTAAGTTTAACCTTTATATCTGCTCTTATTTTCGCCTTTTCCTTATCAATATGCATTTTTTATATCCTGTGCTATTTTTTCTGTTATGCCTTTTATTTTAATTAATTCATTTATGTCTGCTTTTCTGATATTTTCCATACTTCCAAATCTTTTAAATAGTTCTTCTTTTAATTTCTCCCCTACTCCTTTTATAGAATCCAGATTAGAAGAAAGTATCCTTTTCCTTCGAAGCTGTTTATGAAAAGCAACAGCAAATCTGTGAGACTCATCTCTTATATTCTGTAAAAGTTTCAAAGCCGGCGAGCGTCTTGATAATTTTATAGGCTCATCTGTATTGGGTTTAAATATTAACTCTTCTTTTTTTGCTATGGAAATTATCGGAACATTTTTAATCTCTAATTTTTCAAGCGCAGTAATTGCAGCATTTAACTGACCCTTTCCTCCGTCGATTAATATTAAATCAGGTAGTTTTTTCCCTTCAGTTAAAATCCGTCTATATCTCCGAAAAACAACCTCCTCTATCATTTTAAAGTCATTAATACCTTTGACTGTTTTTATTTTGAATTTTCTGTATTCAGATTTAGCAGGTATTCCATTTTCAAATCTAACCATAGATGCAACAGGATTTGAGCCCTGTATATTAGAAATATCAAATCCTTCTATAATATTCGGCAATCTTTTCAAATTTAATATTTTGCGGAGCATTTCAACGCCTTTCATATTATCCCGCATTTTTAAATCAATAAGATAATTACTTAATTCAATTGCCGAATTTTCGGCAGCCATATTAATTAATTCTATTTCTGTGTCTGTTTTTGGTCCTCGTATATTAACCTTCTTTTTATTTTTCGATAAAAATCCCACAACATTTTCTACATCGTATATATCAGCTGAAACTATTATTTCAGACGGAACATATATTGCTTTACTGTAATATCTCTTTACAAATTCAGTTAAGACATAGTCTGAATTATTAGAAATTGTATTATTTATAATAAAATTATCTTTACCCAGCAATTTTCCGTCTCTTACAAAAAGTATAGTTATATTAAAAATCTCTTCTTTATTGCTAACAGCAAGAACATCCATACTGTTAAAATCAGTCATTATAATTTTTTGTTTATTCAGCACTGATTCAAGGCTGTTAATCTTATCACGAATAGCAGCAGCTTTTTCAAACTCAAGTTTTTCAGATGCTCTGTTCATATCAATTCGCAAATCATTTATTAATTTTTCACTTTCTCCGTTTAAGAAAAGTATAACCTGCTCAATGATACTTTTATATTCTTCCGGTGCTATGTTTCCCTGACAGGGGGCAAGACATTGACCAATCTGAAAATTCAGACAGACCTTACCGACAGGTTTAAAGAATGGACT
>CAYQNP010000116.1:0-6461 GCA_964418785.1 uncultured Spirochaetia bacterium
GCAAGTTCATCTGTTCCCAGAAGAGATTTAATTGCATCTTCAATCTCTTTAATATTAAAAGCATCAACTTCTTTAAAATGTTTTATTCCAACACTTTCACATAATTTTTTATAATCCAGAGTAATAGCTTCTTCTCCGGTAATTCTTTCGCCGCTTAAAGGATTAGGCTGCATCCCGGTCATTGCAGTAATACTATTATCCAATACAATAATTAGTCCTTTCCGTTTATTATATGCAGCATTTATTAAACCGAATACACCAGAATGAGCAAAAGTAGAATCGCCAATAACTGCAACAACATCGTTTTCAAATTTATCACCTTCACCAATCTGAATTCCCTGAAAAACACCGATACTTGCACCCATAGAAATTGTTGTATCCATAGAGTTATAAGGTGGCAAAACACCAAGAGTATAACAGCCTATATCTCCACTAACTTTTAACTTTAATTTCTTCAAAGTCAGGAAGGTAGCTCTATGCGGACAACCCGGACATAAAGCAGGAGGTCTGGGATAAACTTTATCTGCAGCAGCAGAATCAAGCTCAATTTTTTCATTCTTTTCTATGTTTAAAGAATCTTTAATAACATCCGGCAGTAGCTCGCCTGTCATTGGAAAATATTCTTTTCCTTTTACATTTATTCCCTTAGCTTTTATGTGCGTTTCAAAGAAAGGATCAAGTTCTTCTACTACAACTACTTCTTCTACTTTTTCGGTAAATTCTTTAATTAAGTTATAAGGTAAAGGCCAACTCATACCCAATTTGAGGAATGAAGCATCCGGGAAAATATCCTTTAAATAATTATAAACTATACCGGATGTAATAAAACCTTTCTTTTTATCTGCTATTTCTACTCTATTTACAGAAAAAGAATTTCCATCTTTTTCTAATAATTTCATTCTATTCTCAACTACAATATGTCTTTTCCGTGCAAATGCAGGAATCATAACATACTTGGTCAAATTACGTTCAAATTTAAAATTAGTTCTTTTGTAATCTCTCACAGCCGGAACAACAATACATCGTGTATGCGCAATTCTTGTTGTTAACCGGAATAATACAGGAGTATCATATTTCTCACTGAGTTTAAGTCCAAAATCAATAAAATCATATACTTCCTGGCTATCAGCAGGTTCCAGCACCGGAACTTTTGCAAACTCTCCGTAATGTCTGTTATCCTGTTCATTTTGTGACGAATGCATTCCAGGGTCATCAGCAGTAATTATTATTAATCCTCCACCTACACCAGCATAAGATGCAGTGAAAAGCGGATCAGCTGCAACATTTACTCCTACATGTTTCATAGTAACAAGAGTTCTTGCTCCGCTTAAAGATGAACCAATACCTATTTCAAGAGCTGTTTTCTCATTTATAGACCATTCAGTATAAACATCTTTAAATTTTACAAATGCTTCCAATATTTCTGTACTGGGAGTTCCGGGATATCCGACTCCAACTTTTACACCGGAATCATAACTTCCTTTTGCTACTGCTTCATTTCCCGATAAAAATAATTTCTTTTTTTCCACTATTCTATTCCTCAATTAAGAAATTTATCTTATCATAATAATTTATTTTAATTTGTCAATTTTTTTTTCGAAAATATCATATGCAACTGCCTAAATTATACAAAATCACAATGTCATACTCCGTCCCTTTTTAATTAAAAAATAATTTGACAAAAAAAATTAATTGGTTACTTCTAACATTATGATAAAAAGAATATTTCTAATTTTTCTGTATATGATAATAACAATATCCGGGTATTCTGCTCTCCTGAACAATATATATTCGTGCAATGCACTTGAACTATCTGATAATTCTCTTTTATCATTAAATAAAAGCAGTTCTGTAATATTTAATCCTGCAGCTGATTCAGTAAAAGATAGCTCCTACATAGGCGCATCATTAATTTCAATATTATTCAATAATCCTGCATATTTTATATACGGTTCATCAGTAAAAACAAATATTAATATGGGCGGCGGGATTGCTTATTTTGAAAGTGATGAATTTCCGGAAATAGATATTTACGGAAATACTTTATCAAATATTAATTATTACGAATCTTTGTTTTATTTTAATATTTCAAAATTAATCAGAAAAACCATTGGAATTGGTATTACCCCTAAAGTTTTGCATCAGCATCCGAACAATAATTCAGTATATACTATTGATTTCGATATTGGTATTGAAACAAGAACCTTAACTTTTTTTAATAAATATATGTTTTCTTACGGTATATCAGTAAAAAACATATTGAGTTATTATAGTGTAATTTTTAACATGGCTAATACCCTATTTGATTTTTCCGACTTCAGCATACTAAGTTCTTTCTCTGTTTTAACACACAAATTTAATAATTTTTCACTTAATCCTTCAATATTTATAAAATACAGAAAAAATTTAATTTTTATGCTTGGTTATAAGATAAATTCATATAGCATTGCACATTTAAGTTTAGGAATAAACATCGAAAACATAAAAAATTTTGACATATCATATTCTATAATTCCATCATCATTTGAAACAAGACATTATTTAAGTATAATATTTAAAGGATTAAAAAAAGATTTATGAAGAAAAAATTAATTTTAATTTTTTTTATATTAAATGCAATAGTACTAAAAGGAGCGAAAACAGCGGATTATATGATATACAGATTGATAAATAATATAAATTATAATAATAATTCGCGTGCAGCAAATAGTTCATCATACAATAAAGTTTCAATCTTAATTAAAGGAAAGAACATAGAAGGACTCATAAAAAATTATGGAGGAAAGGTAAATTCATCTATTGGCAATATTTATTATACTTGCGAGATAGACAAATCAAATTTGCAGGACATCTTAAAACATAATGAAATAGAATACATCAGTATGGCAAAGCAACTTCATTTAAGTTTAAACAGAGCAACCAGGATTATAAATTCCGACATACCGCACACTGCAGGATATACAGGCAGCAAAGTACTTATAGGCATAATTGACAGCGGGATATATTTTCAGCATAGCATGTTTAAAGACAGTACCGGGAAAACACGGCTGCTCTATTTATGGGATCAGACCGACACGGCAAATACAGGAACCGGATCAATAAATTATAAATATTTATATGGAAGAGAATGGACGCAATGGGAAATAAATGCAGGGATATGTACTGAAGATGATAATGAAATAGGACACGGAACACATGTTGCCGGTATAGCTGCCGGAAATTCGGCACTGAGCGGTGTTGCGCCGGAAGGAAACATAATTTTTGTAAAGGCAATATTAGATACATCCCACCTTATTGATGCTGTAACATATTTAACAGAAATTGCTGACAAACTCAATAGACCAATTGTTATAAATTTAAGTTTAGGAATAAAATACGGACCGCATGACGGAAGTGATCTTTTTTCCCGTTCTCTATCAGCTCTAACTGGTCCGGGAAAAATAATAGTAAAAGCTGCCGGAAACAACGGTTCTGACAGCGAATTTATTCATTACAGAATAAATTCCTTATCTCCATATAAAACTACTAATATAAAAATAACGACTCCTATAAGAACAATTAATACTTCAGGCAGCAATTATATAAAAATAGATACATGGTATGACGGTGACGATAAAATAGCAGGCGCAATTCTAACCAATAACTATGTGTTTACAAAGTGCTCTTATCACAGCAGTTCTGTAAAAATATCACGCTATGCCACTGTTTCAATCTACAATGCAACTTATGGACAGGACATATTAAATAATGACAATGAAATGCTTGTAATAATGGATGATTCTGAAAATTCCGACTTAAGTTCCATATTCCAATGTGATTTTGCAATTAAATTTTCAAACACATTAAATACAGCAACAAAGCCGATTGACATATGGATAACAGACAATTCCATAAAAGCATATTTTACTGATTCAGATGCTTCGTATTCATTAGACAGTGATTCCTGTGCATCAAATTTAATTGTAGTTGGAGCCAGTGTCAGCAGAAACACCTTTACCAATATTGAAAATACAGCATTAGTTGTAAATTCCGGAGATGTAAACGACATTGCTGTTTTCAGTTCTCAAGGACCCACACGAATCGGCGGTTATAAACCTGATATTGCTGCCCCAGGCTCAATAATTCTTTCCGCATTAGTGCCCGCATTAAAGTATAGTTATTATAAATACATAGACCACAATTATACTGATTATGTGTATATGCAGGGCACTTCCATGGCAACACCTATGGTAACCGGAGCAGTTGCACTTCTACTGGAACGCAATCAGTATTTGACACCAACAGATATTATAAATTATTTTAAAAATTATTCTCAAAATAGCGGTATTTACAAAACAGATGCCGGAGTATGGGATAAAAAATTCGGATGGGGGCTGCTGGATCTCAGTAATATTCTTAACATAAATAAAAATGAACCTACGGGAAACATTAGTTTGGTTGCTTCAGATAACAAATTAGTAATATTCAGAAACATAATAACCACTTCCGGAAATGCTGCTACTATAATAATGATAAATTCTGCCGGAAATTATAATATTAATATTTACAATTTACTCGGGGAAAAAGTATATGAATTTCAAAAACATAATTTTAACAAAGGGGATGTACTTTCGTGGAATGGAACCGACAATAACAGTGAACAGTTAGAGCCGGGACTTTATTACATAGTTGAAGAAAACAATAAAATCATAAAGAAGGTATTAATAAAAAAATGAAATTTACCATTAAGAAAAAATCAAAAAAGAGTCGGGCTCGACTTGGCGAGATTATACTTGAAAACGGGATACATATAGAAACGCCGGTTTTTATGCCTGTAGGAACAAGGGCTACTGTAAAAGCAATAACTCAAGAGCAATTAAAAGAGATTGATTTTAAAATAATATTATCAAACGCATATCATTTATACTTAAGACCCGGAGTTGAAATCATTGAAAATGCCAATGGACTCCATAAATTTATGAACTGGGACAGAGCAATACTTACGGACAGCGGCGGTTATCAGATTTTCAGTCTTGCTAAATTAAGAAAAATTAATGATAATGGTGTTGTTTTTCAATCACATATTGACGGCAGGCGAATAGAATTAACCCCTGAATCTGTTATTGATTTAGAAATTAAAATAGGTGCAGACATAATAATGAGTTTTGATGACTGCATAGATTATCCTGCTTCACATAATGACACACTTAATGCACTTAAAAGAACAACTTTGTGGGCTAAAAGAGGGAAAAAAATATTCGATACAAATAAAAAGGTATACCAGAACCTGTTTGGTATAATACAGGGAGGAATGTATAAAGATTTAAGAATACAATCCGCCGAGGAACTTATGGAAATGAATTTCGACGGATATTCAATAGGTGGTCTCAGTATAGGGGAACCTTATGATTTAACATTTGAAGTTTTAGAAAGTTTTATGCATATTCTACCGGAAAATAAACCAAGATATTTTATGGGATTAGGCAGTATTGACGAGATAGAAGAAGCAGTTAAAATGGGAGTTGATATGTTCGATTCAGTGTTTCCGACAAGAAATGCAAGAAACGGCCAGGTTTTTACATATGAAGGGAAAAAACAGCTGAGAAATGCTAAATTCAAATTTGATTTATCGCCTATTGACAAAAAGTGTGAATGCTTTGTATGCAAAAATTACTCATTATCCTATTTGCATCATTTATTTATAAATAAAGAAATATTAGGGATGCAGCTTGCTACATATCATAATTTATTCTTTATGAAACAAAAAATTAACGAAATAAAAAATAAATTATTACTTGACATTATATAAATACATACTATATTATACAAAAATATTTAAGTTTGCGGTGTTGATAATGAATATATTGCTTATAATTTCAAAAGTTTTTTTAATATTATTTAGCTTGTTTATAATATATATAGAAAATAAAAGAGAAATAAATAAAACAAATAATTTCTTTGCTATTTTATTACTTTTATATCTAATTAAAGAGATAAGTTTTTATTATTTAGCAACAGGATTTAATACTTATGCTGCTTTTCAACTTCAGCTATACTGGATTATTGTTGTATTAAAATTTATACCTATATTCTATTTTGCTGTATTGATAGAGAAGTATATAATTGAAAATAAAAAAACAAAAATCATTATATATGCATTCAGCATTGGATTTATTTTATACTCACTTATATCTCATATATTGGGAATAAGACTAATATTATTAGGTGTCATAGTTTTTAAAACAGTAGAGATTGCATTTTTATTCTTTCTGTTAATAAAGTTAAATTCAGAATATTTTGAGATAGAGAAAAATTTCTTATCAAAGAATTTCCGGACAATAAATATAATTATAATTTTATTCATCTTTAATATAATTTTAGGGGCATTTCCTTTTGTTTCAAATTTAATTGAATTATCTATTTACTTTTTATATTTAACATTAACCTACGGAATAATAAAAGACAGTTACAATAGATTAGAA
>CAYQNP010000117.1:0-7116 GCA_964418785.1 uncultured Spirochaetia bacterium
AACCACAACCATATCAATAAATTTAACATTAATATCTTTAATTTGTTTAACATGTTCAGAACTATCTCTTTTTGCCAGCAGTCCGGCAAAAATTTTGTAATTTAAAGTTTTAACTCTGCCGTCGAGGATTTCTGCAAACCCTGTATAATCTTCAATTTTAACAACAGGGATACCGTTATCCTGAAGTATTTTAGCAGTACCTCCGGTAGATAAAATAGAGACATTAAGTTCATGAAGCTGCTGTGCAAATTCTACAATTCCTTCCTTATTGTAAACACTAATTAAAGCTGTTTCAATTTTCATTTTACCTCTCCTCATTTTTTTTATATCTTTTTTTTATTTCTTCTACTCCGAGAGCCACTCCCGGATATTCTGCTGTAATTTTTTCAAAAGTATCTTTATCAATCATTATAACTTCAGCATATTCTGAAGCAACCACCACATCGGCTGTTCTTTTTGTATTTTCAATAAGTGCTATTTCTCCGAAAGTATCTCCTTTTCCCAGTTGATTTATTAATTTTTTATTTTTATTATCCGGATAAATGAACACATCTAACAGCCCTGATTTAACAATATAAAATCTGCTTCCTATTTCGCCGTATTTAATAATAAAATCTCCTTTTTTAAATTCTTTACTTTCAAACATTGAAGCAAGAGTATTAATCTCTTTTTCACCGAGCATTTTAAAAAAATATATATTCGAAAGCAATGGCCGATTTTCAACAATATTGTGATATGTATCTAAAATCAGTGTTCTATATTTATTAAACAAATCTTCTGACAAAGAAAGGAGTTCTACATCTGTTTTTGCATAAATATTTGCATTTCTGCTTTTATTATCATTAAAGAAAGCCATTTCCCCGAAATAATCACCTTTTCCAAGATAAATTTTTCTATTATCCTGAGTAATAATTTCAACCTCGCCTGAGTGAATAATATAAAATCGTTTAGCAGCTTCTCCGAGTTTAATTATACTATCACCTTTATAATATTTTTCTCTTTGCGAAGCCTCCATAATTTCAAGTTTTTGCTCAGCAGGAAGTTTATTAAACAGAGCGATATCATCAAGCTGCCGGGCCAGTCGTTTATACTGTTCAATCTTATCAGCTTTAACCAGAATAATCTCTTCGCCTTTATGAGCCTGTCGAATATAACTTCCGGTAGGCACTTCATGAGAATGAATTGCGATTATTTTTTTTTGTAATTCTTCAGGCAAAGTAAGCAAAGTTTTAATATCAGTATGGATTCCGCCGCCGGTATCATGAATAATTAAGTCCGCATCCCATATAAAACCCAGTATTTCATCTGCCCGCTCTTGAGTAAGTTTCCCTTCACCTACTAACTTGTTTACATATTCAGGATTAAAATTTGTATCTCCTGAATAAGATATACTTTTAGTTATACTTTTCAAAGAATCAGTATAAGTAATAACAAATCTGCATGTAGGTATACTATGAAATCCGTAATTAATCTCAATATAGGTTTTGTCATTTAATTTTAATTTTTCACCTTCTTTAATTTCTTTAAAAAGGATAAGTTTTTGTATACGCTCTTCATCCCAGCCGGTTACAGCTTTAACTTTACGAATAAAACTGTTAAACACAAGCCGTGAAGTTATAAGGGTTATAATTTTACCGCTCAAGATTTCTTCAAGCAAGCCGTCATCATGATCAGAATGCACATGCGTAAGAAAAACATACTTTATATCATTTCTGTTTATTCTTTTTCTATCAAGATATTGCGGCAAATTAGTCAAAGGGTCGACTACCATTCCCTGTCCATTCCCTATCCATACAATAAAACTGCTTGTAAGTCTATCCGGATCAAAACCTGTACTCGGATCAAAAAAATAGACACCAAATTCAGCATCTTTACCAGGTTCTTTAAGGCTAAACTCTTCTTCTATAGAAACAGGCTCCCAATTACTCAAATCTACTTTTCCGAAAAATTTATTATTTTCCTTAATAGTAAATACATCCCGGTTATTCTCTTTGACAATCTCAACATCATTAATTTTTAATCTATTATTTTCAAAAGTATAAATCTCAACATAATCACTTAAAACAGCGTTTCTGACTTTATCATTTTCTTTAATCGGGAAAGCAAACAATTTTAATTCCTTAAAAAAATTTTCAGCACGTGTTTTATCCATTCCTGCATCAATAAAATCCTGCAAAGTCGGCCCGAATAGTTCTTCATTTGCAAGAACTTCAACTCTTCTCTTGAGGTCTTCATTAATACACAAAAATACGGTTTTTCTAAAATTATGCATAAAGAAATTTTCAAAGATAGGGAAAGCAATATCAATATAATTTATACCGTTATAAAAAGTTCCTTCTGTAATAACATAATACTGAGCAATAGGTTTATTTAACTTCATTGCTTTTTTTAAAGTATTTGGAGGAACACGAAACTGTATAACGCCGCAGGAATCTGTATCAACACGCAGACTGTTAGGCTCTATTTTATATATTTTAGTTTTAATTATACGAATAAGATTATCATCTTCAAACGCCTGAACATTATAATCAAATGAAAAATTTTTCAACCACATATCAAGTTCAATTAATTTAAATTGAGATTCGGAATTAATTATATTTTTAAGATTTGTTAAGATAGAATTTTTTGATGGATTTACATTTATTTGAGAAACAATTTCCTGCAAAACATCATCAGCTATAATAAGTTTATCTTTTAAGCCATTAAAATACTCTGTTATTTCTTGCATAAAATTTACTTTTTCTTTTTAATAAGGCTGCCGTTATCTACAAACTCACCTTTTTTAATTTTAGCCGGCGCAATTATAGTTGTCCCGCTGCCTATATAAGCCTTATCTTCAATAACTGTTTTATTTTTCTTTTTTCCGTCAAAATTTGCCGTAACTATGCCTGCGCCAAAATTAACATCTGCTCCTGTTTTTGTATCTCCTATATAACTTAAGTGATACGCTTTTGTTCCTTCACCTATATTAGATCTTGTAATTTCTACAAAATTTCCTATTTCAACATTATTCTGCAAAACAGTATTTCCTCTTATATGTGAAAAAGGACCTACCTGAACAAAGTCTTTTAATTTGCTGTTAACTATAGTTGACTGAAAAACTTTTGAATTTGCTCCGAGTGAAGATTCTGTAATATGTGCAAACGGTCCTATCTGAGAGTTTTCACCTATTTTTGTTTTTCCCACAAGAAAAGTAAACGGATAAATAATTGTATCCTGTCCGACCTCAACATCATATTCAATATAAGTATTATCCATATCAATAATAGTAACTCCGTTATTAAGAAGTTTTTCCTGAATACGCCTCTGCATAATTTTGTTGGCTTTTGCAAGTTCAAATCGTCTGTTTACTCCCAGTATCTCATTATTATCCGGCACAACATAAGTATGCACTTTTGAGCCTTCCCTAATAAGTATCTCTATAGCATCGGTTAAATAATATTCTCCTTTCAACGGATTCTTTTTTATTTTAGCAAGCACTTCAAACAGTTTATCAGACTTAAAGCAGTATGTACCTGCATTAATTTCTTTTATCTGGCGTGTCATATCATCGGCATCAAGTTCTTCAGTAATTCTAATAATTTCATTATTTTTACGTACAATTCTGCCGTAGCCGGTAGGATTATCAACAATGGCTGTTAAAAGACTCAATTTAGCAAAACTGTTTCTATGCTGAAGTACAAGGTTTTCAAGTGTTTCTGCAGTAATAAGAGGGACATCACCGTTTAAAATAATAATATCACCTTTAAAATCTTTTAATTCTTTTTCTGCCTGTTTAACAGCATGAGCAGTTCCTTTTTTTTCTTTCTGAATAACAAATTTTATATGACTTCTATTTGAAAGAGCGCCTATTGATTCTTTATTTCCAACCACAATCACTATTTTAGATAATTTCAACTTATCAAGCTGATCAATAATACATTCAATCATAGGTTTTCCCGCGACTTCATGGAAAACTTTAGGTTTTTTTGATTTCATACGAGTGCCGAGTCCTGCGGCTAAAACTATTCCTGCTAAATTTTTCATTCAAACTCTCCTTTATTTGTATTATGCTTTTTTTATTAAATTTTTCAAATTATAATTTTTGGTTCTTACAATAAAATCTTTTTCAATTCTGTTTATTATTAAATCAAGATGCTGAAATTTTTTCTTTGCAGCCAATTTAAAATCAAATTCCTTATACTCTTTTAAAGCATTAACAATATCACTTACATTTATTTTTTCAAGAGGTTTTGCTATTGCAAAATATTCATCTTTATCCTTATTAACTTTAAGCACAAGAGATTTACTTTCCAGTATATTAAGAATATCATTAACAATTCTTACGGGAGCATTTAATTCTTCAGCTATACGCTCATTAGAAACAGCAGACATACCTGAATTAAAATTTTCTGCCAGAAAATACATCAACCTCAAAGCAATTTTTTCTTTATTTTTAAAACTTATTTTATCGAAGAGCGCTTCTTTCTGAAAAGTTTTAAGATTCTGAAAAGCAAAAGCGATCTCAGCACCGAGCAGAATTAAAGCCCAGCTTATGTAGAGCCAGAAGAGAAATAGAGGCAACTGAGCAAAGCTACCGTAGATTTTATTATATTTAGAAACACCTATTTGAAAAGTTATATAAATCCACTGAGTAACAATCCACAGAGCGCCGCCTATAAACCCGCCGCCCATTGCTGCTGTAAATTTAACTTTAGTATTAGGCATAAAAGAATAAACAAAAGTTAAAGCAAATCCCATGGTTATGAACGGCATAAGGAAAACTATAGATTTTCCCACAAAAGAGATACCAAGTATTTTCTGTATCAGGCTGTTACTCTTTAAGGAAGCAGTAACAGAAGTTGCAACAATCATTAATAACGGAAAAATAAGCGTGGTACTCAGATAATCTGTAAACTTTCTTCCAAAACTGCGCGGCTGTTTTATACCCCATATAACATTAAATGATTTTTCAATGGTTGAAAGCAGAGATATAACAGTCAACAACAAAGTTAATATACCAACTGTCCCGAGCGTTGTAACATCTGTTCTGTTTACATACTGAATAATCGTATCAGCTACACCTTCTCTTCCTGCAGAAAGTTTTAATAAAAAAGAACGAATATAATCCGTATTCTGAAATCCGAAACCTTTAGCTATTGAAAAAGCAACTGCAAGAAAAGGCACAATAGAAAGTGTGGTTGTATAAGTTAATGCAGAAGCTCTTAAAAGGCATTTATCTTTAATAAATCCATACCCTATTAAATACACCCAGCGAAAAAATAAAAATACATTTTTTCTGATTTTTGTAAGTTCTGTTGTATCAATTTCCCATAATTTATGCGTAAAAAAATCAATAACATCAGCCATAAAATTTTTCTTTTTATTAGTCATAACTACACCTCTTTTAATTATCTTCAAAATCCTTTTTGCCGATATAATTCTCATTAAACCCTATAACTTCTTCAAGAGTAGTTCTAAACTCTTTTAAGCCGGTAGCAGGGATTTTAATTGTATTTCGCATTCCGTTTCGTTTTTCAGTAATTTTCAAATATTCCCCCCGCGGAGTAGTTTTTAAATCAAAATAAAAAACTTTTTGTTCAATAATTATTTTTTGATTAAAAATATCTTTTTCTTCCATAAACACACCTCTTTAAAATTAAATATTTTTAAAACTCGTAAACTGGGAGAGTTTTTTATATCTGTTTTTAATATCAGCATAAGACACACTATCAAGGGCAGTAGTTCCGAAATCCTGGACTGTAAAAGAGGCAATAATTGTGCCGTATACCACAGCCTTTCGAAAAACAGCATCAGTTATATTTTTATTTTTAGACAGGAAACTAACCATTCCTCCGGCGAAACTGTCGCCGGCACCGGTTGGATCACGCAACTCTTCAAGCGGGAATGCAGGTACAATAAAAATCGACTCTTTATTTACCATTACTGCACCATGTTCACCTTTTTTTATAACAACGGTTTTTACTCCAAGATTAAGTAATTTATGTGCTGCTCGGATCAAATTAGGAGTGTTCATAAGCTGCCTTGCTTCACCGTCATTCATTAACATTATATCCACTTTTTTTATAACTTCAATTAATGCATTCTTTTTGCTTTCTATCCAGAAATTCATAGTATCAGCAACAACTATTTTAGGGTGATACATCTGTTTCAGCACATTTAACTGAAGTTCAGGATCTATATTTGCGAGAAAAATAATATCCGATTTTCTATAGCGTTCCGGTACTTTCGGCTTGAAATTCTGAAACACATTTAATTCTGTTTTCACAGTATGAGCCTGATTCATATCATACTCATAATAACCTTTCCATCTGAAAGTTTTTCCTTTTACAACTTCAAGGCCTTCAAGATCTATATGTTTTCGTTCAAGGTATCGTATATGCTCCTGCGGAAAATCTTCACCAACAACACCGACCATCTTTACATCCGCCAAAATAGAGGCAGCAACTGAGAAATGAACAGCCGAGCCGCCAAGCTGATTTTCCACTTCACCAAAAGGTGTTTTTATATCATCAAGCCCTACAGAACCCACAACAAGAATTGACATAATTAAAACCTCCTAAATACAGGGATAATTTTTCAGCGTTAAATTTCCAACGCAACAGATAAATACGAATGTTCTATGCAGATTGAATCATTAAATCTTTCATCTCTCTGACAGCACTTCTTAATCCCACAAAAACCGCACGCGAAATTATACTGTGTCCAATATTAAGTTCTTCAATTTCAGGAATAGCTGCAATAAATGGAGTATTTACATAATTCAGCCCATGACCTGCAGCTACTGTTAGTCCGTAATTATATGCTATTTTACTCGCTTCTTTTATTTTTTCTAATTCCTCAGTATATTTATTTCTTTTAAATAATTCTGCATAATGCCCTGTATGAATCTCTATAATTTTAGCCCCTATTTCAACAGATTTTTCAACCTGTTTTAAATCCGGATCAATAAACAGACTTACTTCTATATTTTTTCTATGAAGTTCTGAAATAACATCTTTAATCTGTGAAGCAAACTTAATCACATCAAGCCCGCCTTCAGTAGTTATTTCTTTTCTGTTTTCAGGAACAAGTGTTGCCTGATGAGGAACTATTTCAAGTGCTCTTTCAACAATC
>CAYQNP010000118.1:0-28536 GCA_964418785.1 uncultured Spirochaetia bacterium
ATCACTTTTATTTATACCTGCACCAAGTGCAGTGATAATTGTTTTAATTTCGTCATTAGAGAGAACCTTATCAAGTCTTGATTTTTCAACATTTAATATTTTACCTTTTAAAGGCAGTATTGCCTGAAAATTTCTGTCTCTGCCCTGTTTTGCAGAACCTCCTGCAGAATCACCCTCAACAAGAAATATTTCCGATTCTTCAGGTTTTCGTGAAGTACAGTCAGCAAGTTTACCCGGTAAAGTGGAATCAGCATCAAGTGCTCCTTTTCGTCTTATAAGTTCTCTTGCTTTTCGAGCTGCTGCTCTTGCTCTGGACGATGATATTGCTTTTTCTATCAAAGTCTTTGCTATTCTCGGATAATGGTCAAAATATTCACTTAATTTATCGAAAACTATACTGTATACTATACCTTCAACTTCACTGTTTCCGAGTTTCATTTTAGTCTGACCTTCAAACTGAGGGTCCCGTACTTTTACACTGATTACAGCTGTGATACCTTCCCTTACATCGTCCCCGCTTAGACTGCCTGAAAATTTCTTATCCAGCCCTAATTTTTTTATATTATCATTAAATACTCTTGTCAAAGCAGACTTAAAGCCGCTTAAATGTGTACCGCCTTCATGTGTATTAATATTATTAACATATGTAAAAATATTTTCACTGTATCCTGTATTATACTCTAATGCAACTTCAACTACTACATCATCTTTTGTAGCTTCAAAATATATAGGCGGTTTATGAATAGGAGTTTTTTTCTCACTTAAATGGCTTACAAACGAAACAATACCGCCTTTAAACTGAAACTTTTGAGCAACTGTTTCTTTCCCACGCTCATCTATTAATTCTATAGTTATTCCTTTATTTAGAAAAGCCAATTCCCGAAGTCTGTTGGAGAGTGTATCATAATGATATTCTGTAGTAGAAAAAATCTCTTTATCAGCGAGGAACTGAACTTTTGTACCGGTTGTTTTTGTTTTGCCGACTACTTCAAGTTTTGTTATAGCCTTACCTCTTTTATATTTCTGCTGATATATTTTTCCGTCCCTATGCACTCTGACAATAAGCCATTCAGAAAGGGCATTAACTACTGAAATACCAACACCGTGGAGCCCGCCTGAAACTTTATACGCATCATGACTGAACTTACCGCCGGCGTGAAGTTTAGTCATTACAACTTCAAGTGCAGAAATTTTTAATTTAGGATGCATATCTACAGGTATCCCGCGACCGTTATCATCAACTTCTATAATATTCCCTTTTTTAATCTTTACAGTTATATAATCACAAAACCCGGCAAGAGCTTCGTCTATACTGTTATCAACAACCTCATATACAAGATGATGTAACCCGAGCTCACCTGTACTGCCGATATACATACTCGGACGCTTTCTAACGCCTTCTAATCCGTCTAAAACCTGTATATCACCTGCGGTATACTTTTTTTCTGCTGCCACTATATATTCTCTCCTTAAAATTTTGATAATTAATTGTACAATTTATTAAATATAAATCAAATGTCAACTCTAATTTAAGGGACGGAGGATTAATTTATGTCTTTACTTTTATTCTTTAAAATATTTATCAAGATAACTTATTTTTTTAGCATTCTGATAAACAGTGGTATACCAGTCCCGGAAAACCCATTGCTTAACTGCGCCTTCATATTCTGCCCGCAGTTTATACAGTTCTTTATAAAAATTTTTCCAGTCAGGACTTTTCTGACCTACAAGCTGTATAACCATAAACCCTGTATTCAAACTTATTTTATCACTTATTTCACCCGGTTTTCTCATTCTAAAGGCATTCATATAAGTATCTTCAACTTCAAGGTCTCTTATCTCATCGCCTTTTAAATCTGAAATTCTTCCGAAGAAAGTAAAATAATCAGTTGTTTTTACTTTAACGCCTTGAGATGCTGCTGCGCCGACTAAATTTCCTGTTCTTTTTGCAATCTGTAATATTTTATTAATCTTTGCTTCTGCAGCCATTCTTACTTTGTTATCTGCAAGAAGTTCTGATTGCTGCTTTTCATTAACTTTTACAAAAGCATATCTTATTTTCCTAAGAGTATTTTTTTCCTGAAAATATATTCTCACATCGAGATCAGATAATTTTATACCGTCTACTAAAATCATCTGAAAAAATTGTGCTTTCAAATCATCTTCTGTTTCTTTTTCAAGCCGTTTTTTATAAGCCTCAGGTAATCGCTGAAATAATGCAATATTAAAGTTTCCGTCCTCTGTTCTAAATTCTTTTCTTCTTGCAACAGAATTAAATATCTGATCACCGCTAACATGTATCTTTGCTTTCTCTGCTTCCTGCTGTATTAATACTTTTTGTATTACACCGCTTAAAGCCTGAATCATTATCTGCTTTTCTATCTGCTTTGCATTTTCATTATTAATGCTGTCTTTATACTGTTCCTTATAATACTGATATAAAGACTTTATATCCTGCATATAAATAGAATGACCGTTTACTCTGGCGAGTTCACCCATACTGCCGCCGCCGATTCCGCCTTTTCCCCATTGTAGATATATTAAAAGTAAAAATGATAATGCAATTACTACAGAAACACCTATAACTAACTTTTTATTATTTAATTCTGTAAACATTCACTTACCTCTCTAAAAACAAGTTCTTTTTAAAATATGGTCTGGAAATAAAATGTCAACTACTTTTTCTAATATGTTTTTATTTATAGAAGTCGAAATAAATTCCAGTGCCTCTTTAAAATAAAATTAAAAATTATTTAAATAATTATCCTCTCTAATACAGAAGCTGAATTTTATTACAGTGTCTATGTATTTATAGGGATATATATTATTAATATTTTATAATAATTTTTGCAGGAAGTTTTTGAAAAAATATTCTTTTTTCAGTAAAATGCATCCACTTTTTATTATTGATTAAAACTTTTCTTATTACTTTTTTTGGGAAAGGTAATTCAAAAATAAATCCATTTTCCGGCGCAGCAGTACCGCTTATATTTACACTCAGACCATCTTTAATTTTTTTTATTTTATAACTTATTTTTCCGAAATAAGTAGGCAAATTCTTTACATATATTCCTGATTTTCTATCAAGCCATTTTTTATCTATTCCTGCTCCGATAATTAAAGATTCATTTTTTTCATACACAAAAAAACTTCTAAAGGCATTAATATAGCCGGCACCCACCCATGTATGAGGCATATCACCGATATATTGAGCCAGCCGAGAATCACTTACAGCCACCTCAGCAAAGTGATGCCACTTTAAAGGCCGCTGGAATTTTAATAAAAAATTGAATAGTTTTAATGCTTTTTCTTTTTCATTCATATAAAGAAATGCCTGAACAGCTCTAATTTCATAAGGAGAAAACACTCCCACCCAGCCCGGTTTAAAGCGTTCTTTTAATTCTTTATAGTATTTTTTAAAAGTATATTTAACCTGTGATTTCGGCAAATTTTCAAGTTCATTACAAATTGTTATTGCAATTGAAGTTGAAGCAGGGTCGAAATCTCCTTTCTCAGCACAGCCGGGTATATAATTAATTTTTTTATACTCCATAGTCAGATAAATAGATTTATACAAAGAATCTCTCAACAGTTTTTCCTGTTTTTTCATCCATTTAACATCTTCCTTTTTATCAAGTATCTCTGCTATTTTTATTCCGTCTTTCCATCCTTTTAATGCCCAGAAATCATCCCAATAACTATGCATCTCCGGGTAATAGCCTTCATGGCTGAATGATTTAGGCAATATACCATAAAATCTTTCTCTAAAAGGTTCATCTGACATATAATCATCTTTCAAAGTAATATTGCGCAACTTTACAAGAAATTTTAAAGCAGATATTATTTCATTATAATGCTCGAGCAAAAATTGTCTATTATGTGTAAATCTATAATATTCAGCAACAAGAAATACGAAAGCGCCCTGACCATCCCATTCAATTCCTGCACCGGGTCCGGCATTCAGCGGATCATCACTTCTGAAGCTTGGCGGAACCATACCTTCAGGCGTAATGAAATGTGCATACCAATTTATGAAATCTTTAACTGTTTTATAATTGCCTGTTTTTAAAAGTGCTGCCGATATCATACTTCCATCCCTGATCCACGAGCGTTCATACTGACGAGACCCGGGCTGAATAGCATCCCTATCATTATTTATTAAAATATACGCTATATTAGCTTTTAAAGTATTAACTATTGATTTATCAGGAATATTAATCTCTATATTCTCTTGTTCCAGACTCCAATCCTGCAAAACTTTTTTTATCATTTTATTAAACAAATTTAAAATATTACGAGATTTTACTGAAGTTGTCTTTATTTCACGGTGCATAGGGATAGATAAAAATACATCTTTGTATTCCCCTGGATTTAAATTGTAATTAAAAGCAAGTGCTCCTGAAAGATATTCATTAGAATTTCTATTCTTTTTTTTATCCGGAATTTTTCCTTTGCGAATATGAAAAATAATATCATCTTTATACATTACAGATCCAGATGCATCCGGTTTAGTAAAAAAATATATAACAGGATTATCATTTACTATTACTGATTTATCAGTAAATTTTAAATTTTTTATTTTGGTTAAACCGCCGCCCGGCTGCCAGGGCGGATTAATTTGAAACGGTCTTATTGTTAAAAACAATTTGCCTTTTAACTTCTCAGCAGATTTATTTTTTATCCGATACCATGCATAAAGAACAGATTCTTGAGGCTTTCCATGTGCGAATAATTTAATATTCAAAGAAATATCTTTTTTATTCCACTTAACAGAAGGGAGAGGAATACAATCATTCTCAAGTTGTTGAGTAATTTCAACATCAGCCCATGTAATTAATTTTCCGGCATTAAACAGATAAGGCATAATTGTAAATCCGGATTTATAAGGCTCAATTGTGCCGTCTTCACCGAACAATGCTTCACGGGAATCTTTTTTGACACCGACTATAGTCCAATAACTCTGTTCTTTATATAACCAACGCGGGAAAAATCCATAAGGTGACTCTTCTGCTAAAACTTCATAAAACTTTTCAGTGGTAAGCACTTCTTCCGGTCCTTTTATTATAACTTCTTTTAAATTATACCTGTTCTTTTCTGTATTTTCCATATCAATCTTTATAAATCTAAAAGTGCTCTTCTTAAAATATAACTTATCAATTCCGCCATTGCCGTTCTTTACATTATAAACAGTATGCCATTTTTTCCCGTCAATTGATACCATTATTTTATAACTTCGCGCATATTCTTTGCCCCATATAAGAAATATTCCGCCACCGGTATTAATTCTTTGAAAATCAATCTTAATCCATTGATTTCTGTCTTTTTTACTCATCCAGAAAGTTCTTTTATCTCCGTCAAGAACATTATTCGCAATATGTTTTTTTAAACAGGATGACGCTGTAATTACCGGGATTTCATCGGGTGTTTTAAATAATATTTCCCACAATGAATATCCCCATGCTGTTCCTCGTTTTTTGCCGATTATTTTTACATATCTTATTTTTCTGCTTTTAAAATAGATATAATCAGTTTTTCCGTCACCATCTGTTTCAGAGAAAACTTTTTGCCAGTATTTTTTGTTTTTTGACACCAGAACATCATAAGCTTTGCCGTAAGCTGTTTCCCAATATAAAGTCAAACCGGAAATATATTTCTGTTTCCCCAGATCAATTTCAATCCATTGCGGATCTTCCCAGCGGCTTGCCCATCTGGTATTCATATCATTGTCAATAAGATACTCCGGTTTATAAATTTCTTCCTGACAGGAAGAAGTTTTTACTCTTATTACAGGAATCTTTGTCATATCTGCTGCCGTCAATTCTCTTAATGCAAGTTCATCAATATATAACTCTCCGGAACCGCCAAGACCGTAAGATACAACTATTTCTATTTTTTTCACTTTAACTAATTTTGAATCAGGATTAGGTCCCCAGCCGAACTTTATATCATTATTTCTTACAACTATCTTTTTCCAGTTATTCGGGAAGTTATAATATTCCCATTTTTTCAAAAAAACATTTCCTTTGCCATCAAGAAGTTTAAATTCAAGATTATTTCTATTACCTGCCCCCTTTATGTAAAAACTAAATTCATAATATTCAGGCAATACTAAATTTTCAACATTTTTAGAAATCACCACCCATTTTTTATTTTCTGTTAATCTGTATTTTAATAATATACAGTTGCCGGATACTCCTTTATCATGTTCTACTTTTACTTCATTAAAAATATCCCACTGTTTAAATATATTAAAATTATCAATAATTTTCAGTTTATGAGCGGGATATAAACTAAAAGTCAAATACCTCAAAAACACGATTGTAAAAATAATAAACTTCATTAAAATTATTTTCATATATATCTCACTTCTCCAGATTTTGCCAACGGTAGCAATAGTGTAAGAAATTTACATAACAAATTCAAAAAGTCAAGTACTTTTATCATAATTTATATTAATGATAAAAAAACGCACCGTCCCCCAATTTCTGTTATTTCGAAAAAGGTAATCCTGCAGGTATATTTAGTTTCTTTATTGAGCCTTTAATTTCACTTTTTGCACCTTTGCTCTTATATTTTATTAATATAATTTTAGTTTTACCATCTTCATTATTTTCGATTAATTTCACTAAACCACCGGGCACTTTATTACTAATATATAATTCTGACACATATTTTTTTTTCTTCTCTACACTCTTGATGTATTTACATTTAAATTTTCCAGCAGGGGTTTTAATGCTCACATTTTTCCTGGTTTTTATTATAATATTTTTATCTTCATAATTTTCCAATTTATATTTATAATCCATATATTTATTAAAATTCTCTAAAAAAACTTCACCTCCCATCATTTTTACCATCGAAACAGGCAATTCTTTAGCATCATCGGTGCCATTCTGTATTATAAATTTTTTTATCTCGTTATTATTTAAATTAATTAACATCTTTATTATATTTTTTTCACCTGTTTTTAAATTTTTAAAGCTATATTCCACCCAGTAATTATTATTTGCTTCTTTTTTTAATATTGAAGTTTTGTATATTGATTGTTCTTCATTATCTCTATAAAATTTATAAACAGCATAACTACCAGGTTTAAATTCTTTTATATAAGTATAACTACTATTGTAAGCTTGTGTATTAAATGAAAAACAAAAAGAGATTAACAATATTCCCAGAATTAATTTCTTTTTCACAAATACACCTCCTTAAAAACAATATATTTTATCCTCACAACAAATATTATTATCATAAAAAATGAAAGTCAAGAAAAAAATTCATTCCATTGCTGTATCAGGGACGGTGCAAAACTTTATATACTTTATGCGCCGAGCCTGAAGGCTCAGCTACTTCTTCTTTTTCAGACGAATGTTTATTCGCCTCTGCTTTTATTTAGTAACTGAAGAGTGCGCTCTTTAATTGAGATTCGCAACAGATTTCTTACCTCAGAATTTTTTATATCCTCGGACTCTTCAATACTTCTAATTTCAAAATAGGCTTTGAGATAAGCATCAATAACTTTTTCTTCTGAAGAATCTGTATTATGCAGAACATTATCGAGCCAGTATATACCTGTATTATAAACAAAGAAACTTGCTACTTCTTTAGACACAACTGCATTTATATACTTTTCAGGCAGTTCTTTTAAAATTGTTTTTATGCTTTTTTTCTCAGGCAATATTTCAGGTAAAAAATTCCCGAAAAAATATTCTCTAATATTTTTCTGTTTAATAATTTTTGACTGTTTTAATACATTTGAAATTCTAATTATGAGTTCGCTCAATTTATCGGATAAGATTGAAACAGGTTCCCCGCTATGTTTATTTTCAGTCCACAAAACATTAAATTCTCTTCGTGCATTTTTCTTAATAACATCAATAATACATTTAACATAATTTTTTCTAAATTCAGGGATAGAATTATCATGTCTGCACATTAATTTTTCAAACACATCATCATCGAGAACCAGGCTGCTTAAAACTTCAAGAGAAGAAGAAGTAACGCCTCCTTTATTTGCAGAACTATCTTTAAACAGGACAACACCGCTTTTTTCCAATTTTATTCTTGCGGGCTGAGTGATAAAAAGATTTGCGCCTTCAACAATATATTTATAGCGCAACTTTCCGGAATCAGTAAAAATATTTTTCCAATTTCCGACATCAATTGTTCTGGGTCTACCGCCTGCCGGCAGCAACAAATCAGCAGACACAAGAAAATGAAAATTATTTCTAAGTTCTAAACCGGAATGGATTCCGGGGAAGCCATTCAATTTTAAATTATTTTCATTTACACTAACGACAAAACCGTTATTACTCAGGAATTTCTTATTAAAATTAACGATAGGGATATGTTTTTTAGCGAGGCGTTTTAATTCCTGTCTATTAAGTCCCTGCGGGTCATATGCAACTCCGCTTCCGTCAATAACAGCAATAGTTTTATCTTTAGAAATAAGGATTTCATTACTCCCGAGGTCGCCGTCAGGGCCACCGGTTTGAACTTTAGTTATTAAATTCTCTTTTATATTCAATCTTTTCAGCAACTGAAGAACATATTCGTGGACACCTGTAGTAGTCATACCGTATTCGATATGAGAAATACCGCCGATTTTATCAGACTTACCGGTAGTAAAAGAACGCCAATACTTGTATCCGCGCTTTTTAGCATATAACGCTGCCCAATCCATAAAATCAGCAGAACCCTCATCGGGACCCAGAAAAATTAAATCTTCTTCTTTATCATAATCTGTAATGATATTTTTATCCTTCAACATCAAATCAAGCATTGCATCAACATAACTATAAAATATAATTTCATAATTCTTATTTTTATAATAAGGCAGGATAATGCCCTTAGACCCGCCTTCCGGGATATCCTTATTCTTCTTTTCCTGAGTAAAGGCGAGATTATATACTTCAAGGAAATTATAATCAGAATTTTTCAAATATTCTTCTTTTGTTCTTGATTTAACAATTCTCACACCGCCCCGGGCAATATCCTGAAAACGAACATGATAACCTTTAAAATCCATCCCGTAAAAAAAATATATTGAATACGGCAATTCTTCTATTCCAGATTTATCCAAAAATTTCGGATTTAATTTATATCCTATAGCAGATTTTTTCTCTTTATAAAAATTTGTTTTTACTATATTTTCAACAAACATTATACCTGTATTAAATATGTTTACCACAATTTCATTTCTCTCAGTTTTTAAAAAATTTTCCAATTTTCGCTTTACAGATGTAATTTTTCTGTTATTTTTCTGAGGATTAAATTTTTCATTAAAGAAATCATACAACAACTCTGAATACTGTGCATAGTTTACTATAATCTCCTGGATAGTTCTCATAGCAAACATTTCATGTTCAACTTTCATTTGAAATTCAGTAAAAGAGTATTTAAGTTCTTCATTATTTTTTATTAAATCTTTAATAACCTCCACCACACTGTCTTTTGTTCTTAAAAACTGGTGAGCAAATTCAGAGAAACTGTTAAGAAAGAATAGTGCATCAAGGGAGAAACCTTTATTAATAAGGCTTTTATTTATTTTCGTATCGGGGAGAACAAGTGCTTCTTCCAGTTTTTTCAATATTTTATCCACGACATTCCTTTTCACCTTAGCGGGGATATAATATGAGGCAGTTATTAAATTTCTTTCTTTACTTTTAGACATTGAGAGATAAGAGCGGGTAACAGGAACACCGAATTTTATAAAAATAGAGCTCAGGGCAGAAAAACTTTTCTTATAATAAAATTCATCAAAACTAATCATAAATCTGTATTCACTTTTATCAGATGTAACAGACAGGGAAACTTCAGGCAAAAAATCATTTTTAATTCTTTCAAACTCTACAAAATATCTGCTAATTCTATCCGGTTCAGATTTAACAGCAAATCTTTCGGATTTTGTTTTTAAAAATTCATACAAATCAATATCAGAATATTTTTCAGAATATTTTTCAGCAATAAACTTTTTCACCGCAGCAGAAATGTTTTTAATTTTTCTCTCTGCAGATTTACTGCACTTTTCAACAATGTAAACATTTAAATAATTATTAAGGAGTTTACCTTTTGTTCTGTGCATATCTATTTCTATCCAGTCAGAATCACTAAAGGATTTAGTTACAATATAATCTATTTTACGCTCAACGCTCAAGATTTCCTTATCTTCAGCAGGCACAATATAAACAAAGCCTGTATCGGTTTTTTCTTCTATAACGATATCACCGCCGAGGATTTTATATGCGCTTATAGTCTCTATAATTTTTGCAACATCATTTAAACTATTAACTCTAAAATAATAATTTGGGAAAACCAACTTAGTAAAGAAATATATCATTTCATCATCAATCTTATCTTTTGAAAGGTTATTATTTTCAATCAAAATCTCACGCACTTTTAAAATCTCTTTTTCAGATAAAACAGTTTTATTTTTATTCTGAATTTTTTTATATAATGAAGTATTCATAACAAACCCCTGCTTTATAGTTTTTTATACAATTTTATAAAAGAGTCGTATTCAAAAACAGCAATACCACGAAATGATTTCTCCTCCTTAAATTTAAGATAAATCTTTTTAACTGCATTGTCAAGTGCATTTATTCCTTCTTCCCAGAAAGTTGTATCTGAATTTCCCATTTTATTAGATTTTGTTTTCAAAGCAACCATTATAGAATCACTTTTTTCTGCATCATTAATCTCTTTTTCAACAAATCTGATTAATTTTTTCACATTATCCGAATAATCCATAATAATCACATAATTTGCTACTCGTAAAAAATCGTTTATACTACCGACACTTAAATCTTTTTTCAGGTAATGGTCGTGAAAGAAATGAGCCAGAGCTTCTGAAATAACAGTTTTGTTATCAGTAATATTCCGTGCTTTTTTCAACAGGCTTAAAGTATCTTTTATGAGCATATCATTATCTTTTCCTGCACCATAAGTACCCCAGCGATAAGGATAATCTTTATCTATGCCTCTTCCTTTCTTCATTATATGCGGTTCTATATCAAAACTAAAGCCGTCAAATTTTTCCTCTTTTGCTGCTTTTTTATTATATCTTAATATTGTTTTCACACTATCTTCAAGGTATCCTTTTTTCGTAAAGCCCTTATATCCGTATGCAACAATTGCATAAACTTTTATTTTTTTATTCTTTTTTTTCAAATTATATATAAAATCTTTAACTTCTTTTTTATAAATATCTTTCTCTTTAAAATCTTTAATCTTTACACTCAAATATACCTCATCAACTTCAAGGCGTTTCATTTCCTCTGCAACAATATTATATCTGTTAAAATAACGGGCGAGAGTAGAGGTATAGACATACACACCGAATTTTTTATTACCTATTATTTTTTTTATATTATTATTGATTTTATTAAGATATGCTGTATTAACAGAACCCGACTTTTGAGCTTGATTTGATTTATAAAAAACAATATAATCAATAAACAGTTCTTCTTTCTTAGTTGCAGTTTTTGCTTCATTTCTCAGATAAAACCTAATAGATTTAATACTTTTTAAATCATTAAAGAAAAGTTCATTATCTGTTTCTCTGCCGTTTAATTTCCACGAATCCGGGGTCAAAGAAATTTTAATTTTTTTCCATTTATCCTGCGGCAGTTTAAATCGTTTAGAAATCCATTTACTGCCGGAGACAGAGCGTAGTTGTATTTCAAAAAATCTGAAATTTTTATTATCATTATAATTATCCTTAACATATAATTCAATTTGTTTAACAAAAGAAAAATTTTCAGGTTGTTCAAAAATGCGTTTAACAGCCACACCCCAGGTACCTGCTTTAAGTTTATATACAACTTTCAAGGAGTATTCACCTTCATAAGCATTTCCTTTAGAAAATTTTCCGGTTGTAGTATCCATTATACCATAGCCGTAACTTTTAAATTTTTTCAAAAAGGAATCAGGGTCATTAAAGTTTTCAAACACTTCTTCCTGCAAGTGATTATAATTTTGAGCAATTAAACCAGCAGAAAACAAAACAACTTGAATAAGGAATATAATTTTTTTCATTTTTTTCCCCCTTATTAACCTTTTAAACCTGTTAAAGAAATACCTTTTAAAATATATTTTTGCAAGAATATGAACAGAATAATAATAGGCAAGACAGTAATAGTAGAGAGAGCCATAATAGTATTCCATTCAGGGAAGCCGGAAGCATATTTCTGGACACCGAGCATTAATGTATACATTTTAGGTTTACTCAACACGATCAAAGGCCAGAGGAAAGCATCCCAGGCACCTATAAAAGCGAATATACCGACAACAGCAAAAACAGATTTAGACAGAGGCAGAATAATTTTATTAAAAATCTGCCATTCCGAAGCGCCGTCAATTCTTGCAGATTCCATAATTGAGTCAGGGATACCGTCGAAAAATCCTTTCAATAGAAACAGATTAAAAGCATCAACAATAGAAGGCAGGATTAAAGCCCAATAAGTATC
Source organism: uncultured Spirochaetia bacterium (assembly GCA_964418785.1). Lineage (GTDB taxonomy): Bacteria > Spirochaetota > JAHITG01 > JAHITG01 > CAYQNP01 > CAYQNP01. The sequence goes on from CAYQNP010000118.1 coordinate 12,465, forward strand.
AAGCAAATTCAAAGTAGGCAATTCCATACCGAACAGATTTTTAACAGGGAAATAACGCATTATAAGGTATAGCGGAATAACTTTAATCTGAAAAGGAATCATCATAGAGGAAAGGAATAGGAGCATTATACCTCTTTTATACGGCAGATTTAATTTAGCAATAGAGTAAGCAGCCAGAGAAAGCACGAAAATCTGGAGAAAAACGATTGAGCCGCTAACGAATATACTATTTAAGAACCATCGCAAGAACGGCAAAGCCATAAATACTTTTTTATAACTATTAAGATTAAAGTGTTCCGGGATAATAGTAGGCGGAAACTTAAAGACTTCCTCAGGCATTTTAAAAGAAGAGATTACCATCCAGATAAAAGGGAACAAAGAGACAGCAGCGCCAAGAAACAGGAGTACATAAAAAGAGTAATAAAAAATTTTGGTTTGAGTTTTTTTCAACTCATTGCCGGACAATATATAACTTACTTTTTCTTCATTTTTCATTTTTTTACTCCTTTAACTTTTCTTAAGTTTCAACTGTATATAAGTTACGAACATTAAGACTAAAAACATAAGCATAGCCATAGCAGTAGCATATCCCATATCCATATCTCTAAAGGCGGTATTATAAATATAGTGAGCAACTACTTCAGTAGCATACATAGGTCCGCCTTCAGTCATAATATAGACAGAAGCGAAAATCTGGAGGGAGCCTATTACTTTTAAGATAAGCATAATAGACATAATAGGCATAATAGTAGGGATAGTGATATGCCACACTTTATGCCAGAAACCAGCCCCATCGATTTCAGCAGCTTCATAGAGTTGTTCCGGGACATTTTGCAATGCAGCCAGATAAATAATAACACCACGTCCGAGGGCTTTCCACGAAGCCATTAAAATAATAGACGGCATAGAGAGTTTCGGGTCTGTCAGCCAGCCTAATTTTTCGAATCCGAACAAAGATAAAAACCAGTTTAATAATCCGTAATCAGGGTTATAAATCCATTTCCACATAATTGAGATAATAACCATAGAAGTTATAACCGGGATATAGAAAGCAACTTTAAAAAAGCTTTTAAACTTTCGTGCTTCATTAAGCATAATCGCGACAAATATAGGCGGGACAAAACCTATAACAATAGCGAGGAACCCGGCATAAAAAGTATTTTTCCATGCAATCCAGAACAAAGGGTCTTTAAATGCTCTGACATAGTTATCAAAACCAATAAAGACAGATTTACCGACATAACTGTAATTAAAGAAACTAACCCAGATAGCTTTAAGCATAGGATACCATTGAAACAGGGCGAACAGTATCAAAGCAGGCAGCAGAAACAGCCATGCAATACCTCTTCCTTTTTTAGATATATATTCATTTTTTTTACTCATAAGATATACCTCCGTATATAATAAACATCACTTAAGCCATCTAGCTTCGATTCGTTTAGCAGTATCATCCAGCAATTTTTTATAATCAGGGTTTTCCAGGACGAGAGCAGCCTGATACGGATAATTCAAGGCTCTTTTTATTTTATTCCAATTTGGGCAATAAGGTTCAGGCTCTGCAATTTCCTTTGCTTCTTCTATACCAGGCCAGGTTAATACGCCGTCAACGACCTGACTGGGCTTTAATTTTTTTATAGCAGAAGAGCCGTCAAGAATTTTTAATTTTAATTTTTTTGACTGTTTCCAGATAAATTTAACAGTTTCAGGTTCAGACATAAAAGATATATATTTCCAGCACGCATCTTTTTTCTTTTCAGGAATTTGTGAATTTATAATCCAGGCAGCACCTGCAATTTGATTAGCCTTTATACCTGTAGGTCCTGCAGGAAGCGGAGCAATACCAACCACTTCAGGATTCAGATTAAAACTTCTTAACACTTTAGGAAGTTCGTCCGGAGGTCCTTTTACCATTGCAAGTTTCCCCATAGCAAACATCATATATGTATCTTTTTTTGAAGCTAAAATATCAGGCTGAATAATTTTATATTTCCACCTCAAATCGTGAATAAACTGCAGAGCAGTAATACCGGCTTTATTATTAAACACAACCATCCACTTACCGTTTATATAATCAACTATTTTTCCTCCTGCCTGAAACACATAATCTATAAAATGAAAACCGCAATGAGAATCTCCTATTATACCATAACCATACTGATGTTCAGAAGGCACTGTTAATCTTTTTCCGTATTCTACAAGTTCCTGCCAGTTTCTCGGCGGAACAGGATTTCCATTACTATCAACTATCCCTGCTTTTTTAAACAAGTCTTTTCTATACCATAAAGTCATCACTGAACTCACAGTAGCAACAGGTACACCGTAATACCTGTTATTAAATCTGTTAAAACTCCACATAGCAGAATAAAACTGATTTTTTAATTTCCAATTTTTTATATATTTATCAAGACAACTAATCAATCCCTTTTCAGCGAGGGTAGGCACTTCAACACCCCAGATAGGCATACAATCAGGTCCTTTCCCTCCTGTTACCTTTGCTATAAAGATTTCAGGTTTATAAACCTGTGAAACACCTTTTATTTTTATATCAGGATATTTTTTTTCAAATCTCCTTTTAACTTCTTCATAAAGTTTTAATCTTTTAAAATCGCCCATTGACGGTTTATCCCATACTTCAATTACAATCGTGTTATCCTGATTATTTAACGATGCATTCTTCTTCCCTGTTTTATTTATACACCCTGATATAAAAAAAGATAATAAAGAAATAATTAAAATTGTTCGTTTCATAATTATATACTCCTTAAAATTCAAAAGTAAACATTAATCTTGTTAAATTATCCAGAGTTACTCCGGAAAAATAATTATCCGGCAGAGTTCTCACTGTTTCAAACTGAAGTCTTGACCGATTATTAAATTTATATTGTATTAAATTTGAGAACATCATACCGCGTTCCTGCCATCTGTAAACATTATCCTTATAATATTTATCTACTCGAGATTTAATAGTTGACTGAATAACAACCTTTCTGCCTATTCTTGCTTTAGCTTTAAAAGAGAAATATAAATCTTTTACATCATAAAGAGAACTTTCTATAAGTCTGTCATAATAATTTTTAACAGTATATTTAAAAGAAAGAGCAATTAAGGAAATAGCCTTTCCCACACCGACAGAATATTTATCCCAATATTCAGAAGAACTTACTCTGCTAAATTTACCGTAAGAACCGGATAAAATTATAGAAGGGATATACTTTGAGATAAACTCTGCTTCAAAACCCTTATAATCGTCGGAAATACCTTCCTGCATAAAAGTAGGGACAAACACATTATCAGAATTCCCGCCCGGACGCACAAAGGAAAACAGGCCTATATTATAATAATACAAATTTACACTTGAAGCAGGAAGAGCAATATATTTAAACCTCAACTCACCCTTTTTAATTTCTGCATAATGGTTATACGGAGCATTATAAGTATCGGAATAAAGATATACACCATCTGCATCTTTTGTCAATTGAGTTATATCTGTATATTCATTTACACTATACTTTCCGTATAACAGGCGCAAATCAATAAACCTTGCTATAAATTTTCGAATAAATCCGTTTGCATTAAATCTTATTCTTTCTTCAGCAGTATAACTGCTTTCTTTAAAAACTGTTTTTCCTACAACTTCGAAACTATCCTGATATAATAAGGCTTTTTTATTCTGCAAAATACCGGCTATATCAGTCAGGAAATTAAATCGCCACAATTTATCAGCATACAGAAGTCTGCTACCTGCAGTATATCCGTCATTCCATTCTTTAAAATAAAAAGCATTCAACTGTATTTTATAAATTCTGCTAAAAAAAACATTTATTCCTTCATATCCGTAAGTTTTATAAATCGTATAAGGGTTATAATTAATACGCAAATTTCCTATCTCAATTAAATCTATATAAGGAATAGGATTTACAACAAAAAACAATATTTTAGTTGCTTTAACTTCATGGGGGATAATATCATCTGAAGTCAGACCGTCATTTGCACTAAAATCCTTTTCCGTCTCACTATTTTTATAATTATATTTCAGGCTTCTAATACTTATAGTTGAATCTATACCGATATTTTTATAACCGCCCCGTAATATTAAATCATATCTATGCCACAATTTATCTGCAGAACCGGGTTCATCTCGATATTCTAATTTTCCCTTTACATTCCAGTTCAGCAGAGCGGTTTTTACTGCAGCCTGAGAACCTGCCTGAATTATTTTTAAATGGCCTATTATATCATCTATGTAAATTACGCCGGAACTTGTATCTGCAGATATGCTTTTTATTTTTATGATAATGCCTTTTACTTCTGCAATATTAAAAGATTTCTCTTTAGTGAATTTATCAAGATTTATTTTCAAATCCTGCCAGTTTATATTTCCTATTACAGAATCATTAACATACTTCATAGACTTTCCGGATGAATCTTTAAATATAATTTCCAGAACATCTCTGTTTCCATTACCTTTTATTCTGACAGAAATATAATCAAATAAAGACAAATTTTTATAAGGGATAAACTCTTTTGATATTTCAATAAAACTTCCCCAGCTATTTTCAGTTTCTAACTGATAATCTATTTTTAAAGCGATTTTTGATTCATCCTGATTAAAAGTTTTATACGAAGCACTCAAATCAACAGAGGAATCGGAATCTTCATAAGTATCAAATTGATTAACAACATCCGCATTTTCAAAATTTTCTATATAAAGATAATCCAATCCGTAACTTGATGCTGTATATAAAAATATAAAAATTATAAATAAACCTATTCTGATTTTATTCATTATATTTTTCCTCCTTTTAAAATTTATAATCAAGGCCTATGGTTTGAGTAGAAGAGATTTCATTGTATATTTCAATACCGTATTCAAAGAACAGGTTATTAAAAACAACACTTCCTCCGAAAGTATAGACATAATCTTTATTCAAGTTTCTGTAAATACCGGTTCTAACAGCTATTCTTTTCACGAACCATACTTCAATTCCGGAATTAAAGCAAAATGTATTTTCATTAATATTATACATATCGAAACCGAAATTAATACCCGGGAGCGGGCTTATCATAATACCGGCATCATATTCAGTATTATAAACATCAATATTACCGGTAGTCCATTTAATTTCGCTCAGTCCAACATTTTTAACCAGGAAATTTAATTTACATATATTATTTATATTATACAAACCGCCGAGGTCAACACCCCAGCCCAGAGCAGATGCAGTGGTTGTAACCATAAAAGTTTTCACTTTAACTCCAAACGATAAGCCGTTATATACATTAAACCCGTAACCGAACAAGATTGTATTTTCATTATAATTTCTAAAGAATGAATCGCTGTAATCGGAGAAACTCCCGTTTAACCCGCTTGAAACCAGGCCTATTGCTATTCCTCCGTCCCCATTATCTCCGAAATAATAGCCCAGAGTATTATATCTGATTAATGAATCTGAAAATAAAAACGAATAAGAAGCACTAACTTCACTGTATTCCACTTCTGCCAGTGCTGCCGGGTTATAATAAAGCGCATTAATTCCTTCGCCAAGACTTATCCCTGCATTTCCCATTCCTGCTAAATTCGGTGTTTTTATTATGGTATCATAAGAACTCCCAAACAGATTTGTAAAACTTAAAAAACTTATTATAAAAAGAATATAAAATTTTTTCATAAAATTCCTCCTGAATAATTACTTTAAAACAGACAAGATTATTTTCTCAGTAAAACTTTCACCTGTTTCGGAAGTTAGCCGAACATACATAACATAAAGACCGTTATTCAGCAACTTATTATTTTTATCTCTGCCGTTCCAATAGAACTCATTAACTCCGGGCTCATAATAATGTACAAAATTAAGATTATTTATTTCCGAGACAACAGAACCGCTTATATCATAAAGAATTATTTTTACAGCTGCTTTTCTCTTTAAAGTTATTTTTATTCTATTATCACCGTCTGTTGCAGGAGAATAAGGATTATACAATATTTTTATATTATCAACAATATTATCTTCGCTATACATCTTTTTAGTTTTATCAGCCAGAGTAGAATATTTCAATTCATCGATTAAGGTTGAAGATGCAGCAGTACCCTGTATTCTAAATTCAACAGTTTTCACATTATCCCAGGACAAAACAGTATCATTTCCGACATCACTTGAATTTGCATCATAAATCATATCACTTCGTTTAATAACAATATTAGTCCATATATTATTAGAGAGATTGGAAGCAACTGTTATACTGAATTTAGTGCCGTCATTATCTTTAACTTTAAAATAAATAACATTAGCAGGAGCACAGCCTTTCAAGAAAAAGGAGAAAGAATCAACGAGAGAGAAATTAAATACCCCGTCTTTTTTAGCACTCACTTTTCCGGGACTGCCGGTAAAAGTATAAGACAAATCCATACAATTTCCGCTGTAACCGCTGCTGTTAGCAGTTATAGTTAAATTTCCGTCCTTTTCATAAGTATACCATGATGATATTGAATTAAAACTGTCAATAATTTCTCCCAACAGCATAACAGGTAAAAAAAACAGGAACAGAGCACCTATAACAGATTTTTTAAAATTTAATAATTTTATCATAATCATGCCTCCGATTTCTAAAATTTTACTTCTATCGTTGCTTTTACAGTATTGCCGAAATCTGTTATATTATTATATAACAGATAGGCAAGATTTAAAATATAATTCTTGTATGTAAAACCTGTACCAAAAGAGATATTATTTCTATTGTACCCCAACTGCACTTGCAAATAGTTTTTAAAGAAATAACATTCTATTCCTGCTTTATAATTTTGATATGTACCGCCCATTGTATATATATCCAGTTTTAATTTAATCTTATTTAAAACAGATTTTGAATTTTCATACATTAAATTTTCCACACCTAATCCCAGAATACTTTCATTAAAGTTAAAATTTTTTCCGAAAAATTCCGAACTATACAGACCAATACTTAAAGTTTCGTTTACTAAATAAATAATACCCGGATTAAAATACCAATCGGACTTTTCAAGTGATGTTCCTGTAAACAGAGCATCATTATCTTCTTCTGACAGAGAGAATGAATTCATTTCCAGAATAAAAGACAATCCTACAATGAAGTTATCCGCAAGTTTATGCGAACCGCTTATTCCCAGAACAGATTCTGAATACATATCCGAAGTAAAAGCACCGTAAAAGATTCCGGGGGTTACATACTTTAAATTATAGGCTGCAGCAAAAGAATAATTATACAGTCCTTGTTCAAATCCGGAAAACAATCTTGAACCGCTTAATTTTACTTTAACTAATTCATCATTTTTAAATAGAATACAAGCAGGATTAACTATAATATTATCGATATCCCCGAGTTCGCCTGCAACAGCTCCGCCAGTACTTATATTATCACTGCCGATATAATTTATTTTATCCCATGCTGTCAGATTAAAACTGATTAAACTAATAAATATCATAATAATTATTCTCATTTTACCACCTCTCTATCTTATTTAACAACAATAAAACTGCCTGTGTTTATTTTTTCACCGGCTTGAACCTTATAAAGATACAAACCGCTTTTAAGAATACCTATATCTGAATCTCCGGTCCAGACAGGAGTATTGCCGGACAACTCCTTTATTAAATTTCCGTAAATATCATAAATATAAATCTTTATTTCATCACGAGATAATTTACTCTCAATATTAAATTTTAAAACATCATTATCTCCGTCATTATTAGGAGAAAAAATTTTAGAACTTAATTTAACACTTTTTAAATCTTCTGAAACAGGTGAACCTATATATAATGCGAATTTTCCTATTATTGCTGTATGAATTATGATATAATTATTTTCAACTGTTGAATTAACGATAATCCATTCACTGCCTGTATAATATTTAACAACAACATCATTAATATTTTTTCCGGCAGGCAATTGTGATGGTGATACATAAAATTTTATTATTATATCCTTATCAAAAATAATATTTTCAGGTTTTAAATAATAACCGGTTATAAAATCAGGATCTGTCAAATCAAGAGATTCTATGTTTACAGTTAAATTTTCTGCTGCAGAGTAACATTGTGCAGGGAAATAAAATACAGAATTATGTTCATCTGTAAAACTTATATTTGTAAAATAATTTACAATAATATTTGTATTAAGCAGTATTTTCTGAGGAGTAGTAAAATTATTAGTGGTGCTCCAACTACCGTATCCAAAATAATTCTTACCCCTTACCCGCCAAAAATATTTTGTTTCTTCTGTCAAATAACCGCTGTTTATCTGATAATTTGTAGAACTCACATTCGTGCTCAATACATATGAAGAGAAATTTGCAGAGGAAGATATTTGTAATTGATATGAATAAGAATTAGTCGAAGCATTCCAGTTAAAAACAGGGGTCAATGTCGTGATGGCAGAAGAATCAGCAGGAGAGATTAAAACCGGCTGAAGCGGTAAACCAGTAAATATATTTAATTTAAAAGAGTCATTTGTAACAGGTCCGTTTCCGAATCTGTCAATCGCTATTATTTTAACAGTTTTATTTAACCCCCAGATTGTATTTGCAGAACTTATTTTATACTGGACATCATACACGCCGTTTATATAATCTCTATACTTATTAGTAATTATTTTTACATTTGCTGAATTAAAAGCAGAATCAACCCCGGAAAAATCTGCTGTAATAGTATTAGGGAATTTAATTTCACCAACATCAATACGAAGACGAACAGTCATATTATTGGTATAATTATTAGAAGCATCCAAATTGGTTACAGAGCTCACTGACCCGTTATCAGAATCGGGAGAAAATGAGTTTAAAAATATCGGGGCAATTTTTCCTACTTTTAGATCGTCATAATACATACCTATTTTTTCCGTATCACTATCTGTATTGCCTCTTCTGTAATATATAGCTATATTAGTTACTGCATTAAGATATTGTGATATTTTATTTGTGGGGAATGATATTAATCTCCATTTTTTCAATTCTATATTTGTTAATATAAAATGCTCATTAGTTATCTTACTTGCAGTTGCATTATTATACAATCTAAACATTATTCTTACATTGGTTGATACTGAGGAAGGATAATTAGTAACTTGAATCCACATTTGAATTTCATTAGCTCCTATCCAGTTCTCTGGCGGCGAAAAATAACCTAAATCTCCGTTTCTTTTTTCAATCACATATGAATAAGTACCAAAATTTATCTTATTTCTTGCGGCTGCAATGCCATTAAACGGAACAGTAGTAACCCTATAAATACCGGGTCCCCAGACATTTGTTAATTCTGTTGTACTATTATAATCAAAATTCTCCTGCCATATAACTGTATCGGCACTATATAAACCTGATACTGTTAAAAGAAATATTAAAATACCACTTATATTTTTAATTACACCCATATGAAACCTCCTTAAATATAATAGGAGAAGGATAAAACCTTCCACCTCAAAATGTCCCTTTTATATTATGGCCTTAAGATTCGGTATGTTTTAAAGCTGTGAATAGCAAGTCCTTTGTACGAAGGATGAGAAACAAAAGCACTATCAACCTTGTCCAGCTCTTTTTCCATAAATGCTTCTCCTTCCTGCCAGAAAGATGTTATTTCTGCCTTGGAATCATTAACATTTGCACCTATATATATTTTTTTCCCTGGAATTTTATCTGCATACTCTATTTCGTCCATTGCAAATCTGATCATTCCGTCTCCTGAGTCTTTATAATCCATTATTCCAATATTGTCTACTATATCTGTCAGGTAATCACTTATTGCTTTTTTTATTCCGTTAATAGTTACGGTTCTTGCTTTTGTCGGCTGTTTATACCAGAACGGGATATCAATACCGAATTCTATATTCTGTGTATCCTTATATTTATCAACGAGTTCCTGAGTTTTTCTGCACAACTCTATATACTGTTTATAAATTTTCTCAATAAGGATTTCAGAGGCAGCGCCTCCTTTTCTTTTTAATCGTTTTATTTCCTGTAAACCGTGAGGCTCAACATCGTGATGTATTCCGTCGAACCTTTCATCTTTTTTTACTTTTTTATTAAAATTAATAACATCCATTGCCCGACTGATGGCTTCAGAGTGATTTTCTGTATAAGTCCATTTCGGATCGCCGTCAAGCGCGTGAACCATTATTCCCATTGAATGCGCTTTTTTATTAAATTTTCTTAACTCTTTTTCGAATTTTTTCAGGTTATAAGCCCCTTTCTGCATTCCTGTATATAAAAATATCAGGTTGATTCTTTTTATTTTACAAAATTTAAAAAATGTATTCAGATCGTGTGAAAATACCATTGAAGTTTTCCAGACCCAGAAACCTCTATTATATTTTAAATCAGGTTTTACAGGTCTGAAATTATTTATATACACATTTTTATCTACAACATATTTATCAACAAGCAAATCAGTGTTAAATCTGTATCCTTTAAAGATTACTTTATCAATATAAATTTTTTCTTTTGGGGTGCTGTTTTTATTATTATATAATCTGAATCTTATAGAAGTGATATTTTTCAGATCACCTTTTAACGAATAATTGCCCTCTGCTTTTAAACCGCGCGGGGAATCTTCTATCGGCACTATTATCTTCTGCCATTTTTTATTTATTAAAGGAAAAAGTTTACTCTTCCATGAATGGTCTTTATTTTTTAACTGAAAAAGAAAATATCTTCCCGTTGCTTTCATTTCAGGATACACCCATAAAATAACCTGTTTTATTCCGGACATATCAAGGGGTTTTATTTTAAAATCCCGTCTAACTCCAAGTCCCCAGGAACCGTCTGCAATCTGATATTCCATACATAATGAACCTTTCCCAGACTTTATATATTTACTGTCTTTATTCTGATAAACCCGAGGAATCTTATTTCCATAACCCAGATATACTCTTAATATAGACTTTTCATCTTCAAAATCATCAAACAAGTATTCTTTTAATCCTTCAGCCGAATACTCGTCTCGTTGAATATGTCTGTTAACTATATCCGGCGGTGATATAATATTATAATGACATTGAGTTAGAAATAAAAGAGTACCGATTAAAATAATTATATTTTTTTTCATACACCACCTCCAATTTTTCATTTTTATAAAGAATAATTAAACCACGACTCCATCCCCCGATTATACCCTTTGTGGAATTCACCTTTTTTATTTTTTAAATCCGTAAAATAATCGTTTAATAGAACCACTTTTTCAAGCGGTATAAATTTAATTTTATTTTTAGTTATATATTTTATACTCTCTTTTAATAATTCAATATTTCTGTATTCCCTGTCAAATAAAACTTCCTTTTCATTTAAAAAACCAAAACCCCTTAACTGCGGTTTATAATTTTTCTCATAAATTTTAAAAATTTTATGCAACTCTATTTTCATTTTTTCTAATTCTTTATTTATTTTAATATTCAACTTGTTTCCGGATAATTTTCTGTTATTATAATCTTTAATATATTGTTCAATAATTAATTTAGATAATTTATACTTTTTATGAAAAACACCTGCTTTAATAAAATCACGAAATCTTTTATTTAATTTTATTCTATTTAATACTTTAAAATGTTTTAATATCTTTTTAAGGGAATCAGATTCGCTTTTAAAATCAGGTTTTCTTTTATTAACTTCATATTTAATATTATTATTCACTCTGTAAATAATATCAATAATAAGCGGATTATCTGTATTTAAACAGTATTCCAGGAATTTTTTATTAAAAGTCTCAATATCTGTTTTTGACGACCAGGCAAATTCAGCACCGGCAACAATTCCCATAAACGCAGCATCTAAAGGCACTCTTGATATTGCCCAACCGGACACAATATGGCCAAGATATTTATGCTCCACACTTGTTTTTATAAAACCGTATATATTTTTTATATGAAATTCATAATCAGGGAAGATAGCACTATCAGCCATCATTCTTATTGCAGATACAGACACAGTATTTTCTGATTTATAAAATTTTATAAAAGGAAAATCTTTTTCCGACACATAATCCCAATAAGTTAAAATATATTTCCCTTTCAGCAGTTTATAATTTTTTTTATCTTTATCTATCATATCTCCCCATAATAAAGCTGTTTTACCTTTTTTATTTAAATATCGTATTAACTTATTAATGTAATTTATAAACAGTTTCTCACGGCTGTATTTTTCAACATACTTTTTACATTTATTACAATAACCGAGATACCATGCTTCATCACAGCCTATATGAAAATATTCAGACGGATGTTTTTGAATATATTCGTCAAAAACAGAAGTTATAAATTCCAGAGATTCTTTTTTTAACGGACAAAACTGTCGGGGGCTGTCAGGATTCTCTCTTAAATAAGCATATTTGTCCAGTCTTAATATATACTCTGAATGGCCTAATGCCTGCTGCAAGGGTATTATTTCTATACCGAATCTCCATGCATAACCTATAATTTCAAATATCTCTTCTTCAGAAAATGACAAAACAGAATTTATCTCAGGATGTCTATTTAACGGAAATTTATCTTCATATTCAAGAAGCACTGTATTATATTTATAATAACCTAATTTTTTAATAATTTCTTTAATATATTCCATTTTAAAATTATGGAATTTTAAATCTAAATGTATACCTCTTATTTTCAAATCCGGGAAATCAAGTATTTCACACTCTTTTATTTTTTCTGCATTATTAATAATCTGCGCAATTGTAGCAATACTTTTAACCACACCTTTTTTACTTATCAGTTTAATATTAATCTCTTGTTTCTGCCATTTAATATAATATATTTCTTCAGTTAATTCAGGCTTTGTTACATTAAAATTATTGAAAAACTTTTTAAATGATTTTTCAGTTATAATATCAACAGTAATATTTACGCCGTTAGCTGATTTTTTTATATCTGCAAATTCGTTTAAGATATTACTATATTCATTAACTTTAAATTTAAGTTTAGAAAGAGTTATAATATTTCCGAATTCATTTACATATTTTATTTTCGGAATAGACATATCCTGAATATTCATAAATTACCACCTTTGAATAAATTCGAATAATATTTCAGCCATTTTCAGAATTTCATTTACATCCACATGTTCATTATCAGAGTGAGCAAGTTCAAGTTTGCCGGCACCTGTTACTACCACAGGCATATCGCCTACTGTTTTAAACAGCCGCGCATCACAGCTTACGATCCATCCGTTAATATCTGTATTATATTTTGCAGATTTAAAACTCTCGCTTAAAGTTTTTACAAGAGGGTGCTCAACTGAAATTTCATACGCATCATTATGAAGTGCATTATATTCTATTTTAATATTATTTTTCAGCCAGTCACTTGCTTTATTATTCAATATATTCGCAATATCACTCCGTATAGTTTCCAAATTTTTATCAGGCAAGAAACCTATTCCTCCTTCTATTTTACACCAATCAGGCACCATACTGGGGAAACTCCCTGCATTAAATTTACCTATATTAACCTGAGCAGGGTATTTATGTTTTTTAAACAGCGGATGTTTATTTTTACGCAATTCTTTTTCGTATTCATAAAGAAGATTTATAAATTCAATTCCTTTATCTACTGCACTTACACCCTCGTGTTTCTTTCCCATATGAACCGGTTTTCCTTTAATGTCTGCTTCAAACCACAACACACCTCTATTTGCCGGATGGATCTCCATATCTGCACATTCCAGCACTATTGCACCATCGGCTTTTATTCCTTCACGCAGCAATGCAAGAGTACCATTACCTCCTACTTCTTCGTCAATTACGAGTTCAATAATAATGTCACCTTTATTTTTGTAACCTGTTTCTTTTAAAAATCTCAACAAAGCATATATAACTGCAATCTGTCCTTTATCATCAACAGCACCTCTGCCGTAAACAATATCGCCGTCAATTCTCGGGTTAAACGCGTCCTTCCATTCCCCGGCAGGAACCACATCCATATGTGCATTGATAATAAGACTTCTGCCGTCTCCTGTGCCGGGAATTTTCAATACAAGATTGTCTCTGTTGTTAAAACCTCTAAACTGCGGATACTTTGTGAATTGTCTGTCATAACTCAGAGCAAAAGGAATACTGTGTTTTTCAAATTCATACCCCTCTTCAGCAAAAAAATTCTGAATGTAATTAATAAGTTCTGTCTCCTGATTTACAATGCTGGGATATTTTATCATATTTGCAAGAAAACTTTTTACATCTTCTTTGTAACCGTTTATAATTTTTGCAGTATCCATAACTAATCTCCTGTATTTACAGTCTCAGGTTTACCTGTTTTTAAACTATTAGAAACCGCTTCACAAACAGCTGTTACGAGCATTCCGTCTCGCCCGGAAGCATATGTTCCTTCCAGCTGCTTTATTGTCATACCGTTTTTTAAATATCTTATGTTATTTACAAAATCTATTATTGAGTCTACACCGTATCCGCCAAGAGTAACAGTGCCGTCCGGATTTTTTTTGCTAAAATGAAAATACGGATTAAATGTATTGGTTCCGGATTCATTTTTCAAACTTCCTCTTATTCCTCTATCCTGAGCATCCACCTCGATATTTCCGTCTGTTCCAACCACTTTAAAACCCTGGTCAACTATTGATTCAAAATTTTCCGGCTGAATCCAATTTGTTTCAATTAAAAAAGAACTGCCGTCTTCATTTTTAATTATAGCATTAACATAATCATAGGTATCAATGCCCAATGATTTTAATTTTTCTTTCTGCCCCACGGCAATCACTTCTTTCGGTTTCTTTCCCGTAAGCCACATAAGCAAATCAACAAGATGACTGCCAAGAAACCAAAAAGAAGAACTATTATGTGCCCATGTTTTAAACCATTCGGAAGGCACTTCTATTTTATCATTCATATATGCAGTGGCATATAAAATTTCTCCAAGATTTCCCTGTTTAATATTGTTATATACTTCAATACTTGCAGGGTCGAATCTTTTATGAAAATCAACCTGTAAAAACTTATTATTCTTTTCTGCTGTTTCTATAATTTCAAGACAGCCTTCAACAGTTATATCAAGCGGTTTTTCCACAAGGACATTAACCCCCATATTCAGAACATCAACAGCGATTTTTCTATGCAGATGATCAGGTGTTGCAACAGATACAGCGTCAGGTTTTTCTTCTTCAATCATTTTTCTGTAATCAGTATAAGGTTTTACACCAAATTCTTTTTTTCTTTGATTCAGCAGATTCTCATTTAAATCAGCAAGGCCTACAAGCTCAACATCACCTCTTTTCATAAGTTGAGAAAAAATCTGTAAATGAAGTCCTCCGAATTTACCGCCGCCGATAACACCTATTCTAACACTCATTTCTTCACCTCTCTATTATTTTATGCTTTCTGCTATTGCTTCATCCAATACACTTATACCTTCTTTTATCTGCTCTTCTGTTGTTATTAATGGAGGAGAAATTTTTATAGTTGCTTTGCCAACAGGAGCAAACATCAATAAACCCTTTTCATAACATTTACGAACGATTTTAAAAGCGAGTTCTTTATCAGGTTCTTTTTTGCCTTTTTTAACAATATGAACGCCTGCAACCATTCCTTTTCCCTGTACAGTGCCGATTATATCATTATATTTATTTTTTAATTCATTAAGGCCTGAGTGCAGAATTTCACCGGTTGCTGCTGCCTGTTCAACAATATTATTATTTAAAATAAATTCAATATTTGCAACTGCAGCAGCATTTGTAATAGGATTTCCCGTATGAGTACTTGTCATTGCATTCTGCGGGAAAACATTCATAATTTCACTTTTACCTACTACAGCTGAAACAGGCAATCCGCTGGATATTCCCTTGCCAAGAGTAACCACATCCGGTTCAACATTGTAGTGCTCATAACTAAAAAGTTTACCACTTCTTCCAAAAGAAGCCTGAACCTCATCAAATATCAGAACAACATTATTTTTATCACACCAATTTCGCAAATTCTGCATATATTCAGCAGGAGCGAAGCTCGCGCCGCCGCCCTGATACGACTCAACTATTACTGCACAAACATCATTTGAATTAACATTAAACTCTTTTAATTTTTCTTCAAACAAACTAAAATCTGTATTTTCTGTC
>CAYQNP010000119.1:0-3906 GCA_964418785.1 uncultured Spirochaetia bacterium
ATGATGATATAAATAGTTTTTATCAGCCTGTTATTTTTTATAATGATTCGAAGTTGAAAAGACTTGCTTATTGGGGGAAAGATTATACCGGATTAAAATTTAGCATAAATAAATTTGTAAATCAAGAATTAATTTTTGCAAGGAATGTTGAAAATGCGGAAGTTAATAAGTTTTCTGTTATAAGCAGAACAGTTAAAGATTTTAATCTCTCTGATAATATAGAATTAAAGAGCGGATTAAATTTTATTTATGTAAAGCAGGGGTATACTTTGCCGGAAGTTAATTCGTCATCCTGGGCAGAATATAATGGTGTATGGTATGAATTTAATACAAACTCGTTTTATGACCCGGACAATGATTATACAGTAAAAGCAAGTGGTGAATTGGCAATAAATTTGTTTAATAGGTTTAATATATGGAGTGAAGCTGGTATTGATAATAAATATGGCGGTTATTACGGTGAGACAACCCAGAAGGCTACTTCTTCCGGAAATATTAGTTATAATATGGTATTAAATTCCGCGGGATATAAAAAAACATTATACGGCGGCGGAATGAAAATAGACCTTGATTTTTTAATGCTTGATGCATCCTATAAAATAGTAGACTCTAAAATAGAAAATTTTAACATCATTTCTAATGCACTTCTCCGGTCAGAAAATGATGTAACAGTTAATTTCCTTAATGTTAATTTGTATGCTGATTTTGATTTCTTTCAGACGACATTTAATTTTCAACTGGAAAATTCAGGTGAAAGCAATCATAAAGTATTTTTTGATAAGTATAATTTTAAGAACCGCTTTTATATATATTCTTCAAAGGTAATCCGCATACGAAGTTTTAATAAAATCGATTTGGGATTTATAGCATTATTACCAGAACTTGAATTTAGCAAGTATAGTAATAATTTTACTACAATGGAGATTAATGGCGGCTTTGAAGTATCTCTTTATAAAAAATTAAAATTATACGGAAATGTAAGATATAAGAATTATGTGATAGATGATATTAATAAAAAAATTGTAAATCCGTTTGTTAGTTTTAGATACAGTTATAATAAAAAAATATATTTTGAGTTCGGCTATGGACTTGACAATAGGCTTTTATACGATTATGATTACGGATTTGAATATGCTCTGAATGATTACATAAGTTCGGATTATAGCGATACTTTATTGCCTGCCGGAGCAGTAACAGAAGCAGAAGATAATTTTGCAAAAAATAATTATATATTCATAACAGGACACATAGGATTTTAAATATGAAAAGGATAACTATATTATTTATAATAATATTATTTGCAACAGGATGCAGTTTATTAAGATTTGTGGCTCCACGAACTCAGAAGCCGCATAAAGTTGTCGGAGGTATACGGTTTGAATATTATGCTCCCTCTGCCAAACAGGTTTCTCTTGCCGGCGAATTTAATAACTGGGAGTACGGAAATAGTGAAAAAGCGATTAATTTAAAAAAGACTGAAGAAGGATTGTGGTGGATTGTCGTGCCTCTTAAACCGGGCAGGTATAAATATAAATTTGTTATTGATAATTCTAAGTGGGAGAAGGATCCCAATGGCGAAGATACTGCGGACGGAAATTCTTTAGTAATTGTTGAGTAAAGAGAATCAAGCAAATTCAGGAGTTGTATATGAAGTATTTTATTACTTTGCTTTTATTATTTTTTAGTTTAAATATATACGGGATAAAATTGTATGACTCTGAGAATGCTGTATCTTCCGGGATTGGCGGTGCTTATACTGCTGTGGTTAATAATCCTGAGGTTCTGTTTTTTAATCCTGCAAATTTTTATTCTGTTGCTAAAAATTATATAAATATATCTTATAACAAATATTTAGCCAACCTTACATCTGAGGAAGGTATAGATTCATCTTCAGGTTATTATGCTGTTAATCTGGCATCATATAATATCTCATATATTTTCCCTGCAGGTGAATGGGGCGGAGCAGGTATATTTTATTCTACTATGGATTTTAATTCATTTCAAAAATTCAGTATTCTCGGTGTAGGTGTGTCTGCTGCTGTTAATAAGTATATGAATTTTAATAAAGATTTAAGTGTTGGGGTTATCGGTAAATATATTGTAAATAATTATGATACAACTTTATATAATTCTGCTTTTTTTGAAGCAAATCCTAATTCTGTTTCAGGATATGCGCTTGATGTGGGAGCTTTTATTAAAATCAGTCCTGCTTTACAATTCGGTGCCAGCGGGCAAAATATTGTTGCGTCAGATTTGGGCTCAAAATATGACGATGAAATATCTGCTGTATACAGATTCGGAATAATGTACTCTTTATTTATTCATATTTCAGGTGAGAACAGATTAAATATAATGGCGGACTTTAAATTCGATAATAATGATTATAATGCTTATTCCGGAGCTGAAATCTTTTTCAAAAACCTTAAAGTTAGAATGGGTTTGAATTTTAATTATCTGGCATTCGGAGTTGGATATTCATATAATGAATTAGTTGGCGGTACTTATACTGTAAATTATGTGTTTTCCGATGTGTCTTCTTTCCCTCTTAATCATAAAATTTCCCTTTTTGTGAAATTCTAATACAGATTTCTTAATGAGGAATAATTATTTTACCAGGCTTAAGTTAAGTTATAATTCTTATATGAAAGCGTATGAGAATAGAACATATTACTTATTCTGAAATTTTAAGAGTGCCCGGGTTGTTCCCATTACAGTAGATAATTTATGTCAGTTTTCACATAGTAGCGCTATATACAAAGTATCTCGTCGAATAACAAGAACTTATTTATTAAAGAGAGGGGGATAAGACTCCGAGAATATAAATAAGGGTGAAAAAAATAGTTTTAGGCATTATTTTTGTACTTGTTTTTGTAAGAAGCGGGTTTACTGTTTCTACAGGCTGGTTTAAAAGCAAAAAAGTATCTGTTATAAAAGGAATAAATAAATACCCGGCTGTTTTTTCGGACAAAAACAGTGTAGTATGTACATGGGTAAATAGCGATAAAAAAGCAACTTTATATTTTTCTGTTTATAATGGAACAAAATGGTCAAAACCGGTTAAATTTCGAATACTGAAAAATAAAAAGATTCTCAGACCATCATCTTATATCCTGAAAAATAATATTTATATAGCCTATAGCGATAATGAAAACAGGCTTAATATTTTTTGTGCAGGTTCAAATTTTCAGACAAATATAATTTTTACAGATACCAGGGATATAGTTCTACCTAAATTTAAGGTAATAAACAATAGGTTGTATGTATTTTATGAGAATAATATAAATAAAGAGTACTTTAATATAAGTTATAGGAGATTAGAACAAGGAGAATTAATCGGTCCTGAAAGTACATTAATCGCCAATATATCATCGACACACGGATTATTTTTTCCAAACATAAAAAATTATGCAGATAAAGTGTATGTAATCTGGAATAAGCGGGAAGGGAGCGGCCATAGAAGATATGACAAATTATTGATGAAAATAACTACAACAGACTTAAAGTCTGATTTAAAAAATATGGTTTTATCTGAAGGCGAAGAGGATGTTCTGTTTAGTGATTTTTATGTTGATGGTGAAAAAATGTATCTTGCTTATGTATATACAGTGCTTAAAAATAATGAAATAAGCACAAAGATAAAATTTAAGGTTTTAGATTTAAATAGTTACAGAACTATTAATTCTATATCAACGAATTTAGGGTATAATAATTTTTACGGACTTAAAATCAAGTATTTTAAAAACAGATTTTATGTTTTTTATTACAGTTATAAAAAGAAGAAAGCAAATATTTACTATTCAGAGTCAACTGATTTTATAGATTGGGAGCAGCCCGGGAAGATAACAACCGGAGGTATAAAGAATAGATATTTTGATGTAATTGAATATAATAATAATTTAAGTTTAA
>CAYQNP010000120.1:0-12202 GCA_964418785.1 uncultured Spirochaetia bacterium
ATTGTTTTTATTATAATTTGGCGGCTCTGACTGACGCAAATATTTTCTCACAGTATTTTTGCTTAAATTTAATTTCTTTGCAATTTTTTTAATACTTACTCCTTCCTGTCTTAATTGTTTAATCCTTGTCCAGATATGCATACTTATCACCTCTCTTTCCTCCAAAAAAAAAAAATTTGGAGTTAATATAATTTAATTTTATAGAGGGGTCAATTTTCACCGGACAAGGGGGTCAATTCTTTACCGGACTCAACAGCTTAGCATGCTCTCTCCTTGTCATTCCGAACCGAGCAAAGCGAGTGTAAGGAATCTAACAGTCGCATTAAACAGGGTAAGGATTTCTCGTCATACGGCAAAGCCGTATTCCTCGAAATGACATAGGGAGAAAGCCGAAAGCACAGAAAAAACACTTAAATATCAACAAAAAATGAAAAACTTAATAAAGTTTTGCACCGTCCCCCCTAAAAAATAAAAAAATTTAAAAAAAGTTGAAAAAATTTTTGTATAATATAGTATAAACAAAGAAGTAAAGGAGGATAAAGAAATGAAATCAGAAAAAGATGTAAACAAATCAAAAGCAGCAGCTTTAGAGACAGCATTATTACAAATAGAGAAACAGTTTGGGAAAGGCACAATAATGAAACTGGGAGAAAAACCGTCACGGGAAAGAATACCTGTTATTCCAACCGGTGCATTAACACTTGACATTGCATTAGGCATAGGCGGCATACCAAAAGGAAGAATCATAGAGATATTCGGGCCTGAATCCTCAGGGAAAACAACACTTACGCTGCACATAATAGCAGAGGCACAAAGACAGGGCGGGACAGCTGCTTTTATTGATGCAGAGCATGCATTAGATGCAGCCTATGCTGCTAAATTAGGTGTTGATATAGACAATCTTCTTGTATCCCAGCCTGACACAGGAGAGCAGGCATTAGAAGTTGCAGAATCGCTTGTAAGAAGCGGAGCAATTGATTTAGTTGTAGTTGACTCTGTTGCAGCCTTAACTCCGCGCGCTGAAATAGAAGGAAATATGGGTGATGCGCATATGGGACTGCAGGCAAGATTAATGTCTCAGGCTCTGCGAAAACTTGCTGGAACAATAAACAAATCAAACTCCTGTATCATTTTCATTAATCAGTTGAGAATGAAAATAGGTGTATATTTCGGAAATCCCGAAACAACAACAGGCGGTAACGCTTTAAAATTCTATTCTTCAGTAAGGCTCGACATAAGAAAGATAGAAACTTTAAAGAAAAGCAATGATAAAATGTACGGAATAAAAGCCAGAGTAAAAGTAGTAAAAAACAAAGTAGCACCGCCGTTTAAAAAAGCCGAATTTGACATTCTTTTTAACGAAGGAATAGTAAAAGAAGGCTGTATACTTGATGCCGGAGTTGAATACGACATAATAGAAAAAAGCGGGACCTGGTATGCATATAATGACCAGCGTATTGGCCAGGGAAGAGATAATGTAATAGCGTTTTTAAAAGAACACCCGGAAATACGAGATGAAATAGAGAAAAAAATAAGAATAAAAGCAGGTTTATTGGATGAAGAACAGGAAAACACAAAAAGCACATCTGATAATTCTAAAAAGAAAACAGACAATGACAAACTAAACTTATCATAAAGGACGAAAAATAAAATGTTTTTAAAACTATTTTATAAGGCATTACACAAAATACCGTTTAAAGAGATTAAAGGCGGAATAAACAGTGTACCGGGTTTTATCAGCGCAGGAATAAATTCAGGCTTAAGAAAAGTTAAACCTGACCTTGGGTTAATAATATCAGACACAAAATGTGTAGGCGCTGCTGTTTTTACCAAAAATATAGTAAAGGCTGCTCCTGTTATATACTCTATGAAATACATTAATAAACCTATATCTGCTGTAATAATAAACAGTGCAAATGCAAATGCATGTACAGGAGAAAAAGGACTTGAAGACACTTATACTGTAGCCTCTTATGTTGCACAAAAACTTAATTTAAAGACTTCTAATGTTCTTGTTTTTTCCACAGGCGTTATAGGAGAATATCTGCCTGTAAAAAAAATTGTATCCGGAATAGACAAACTTACAGACATAATTAAAGACGGCGGAAACAATAACATAACAAAAGCAATATTAACTACAGATAAAGTAGAAAAAGAGGTTTCAATAGAGTTTAAATTAAAAGGGAAAAAGATCAGAATAGCAGGCATTGCAAAAGGCTCAGGTATGATTGCTCCGAATATGGCTACTATGCTTGCTTTTATTGTATCAAATATAGTTATTGAAAAATCTCTGTTAAAAAAATTATTTAAAACAGCAGTAGAAAATTCTTTCAATTTAATTACAGTTGACGGCGATATGAGCACAAACGACTCAGTACTTTTTCTAACCAATTCAAAAGCAGAAAATAATCCGATTAAAGAATCGGACAAACTTGAGAAAGAGATATTTTATAATATGCTCTTATATGTAATGAAAAAACTTGCACGAATGATAGTAGAAGACGGCGAAGGTGCCACAAAATTAATAAAAATAAAAGTTGAAAATGCTTCTGATAAAAAATCTGCAAGAAAGATTGCATTTAAAATAGCTAACTCATCTCTGGTTAAAACTGCGGTATACGGTTCCGATGCAAACTGGGGCAGAATTCTTGCAGCTGCAGGCTCTGCCGGTGTAAAATTTAACCCCGATAAAGTTATTATTAAATTCGGAAATCATATACTTTACAATGGAGAACCTGTAAAATTTTCTGAAAAAAAACTAAAACAGTATTTAGATAAAAAAGAGATAAATATAACCGTAGATTTAAAAAAAGGGAAATATTCTGCTGAAGTATTAACTTCAGACTTAACAGAAGAATATATAAAAATCAATTCTAAATACAGGACTTAAATAATGGAAAAAATAAAAGAACTTGTAGGAAAAGCGAATATACTGCTTGAGGCATTGCCGTACATAAAAAAGTTTTCAAATAACATAATGGTAGTCAAAATAGGCGGAGAGCCTATGATAGATGAAGAATTAAAAAACAACATTGCACTTGATATAATATTAATGAAATATGTAGGAATAAATGTAGTGGTAATACACGGAGGCGGAAAACAGATATCAAATCTTATGCACAAATTAGGAAAGAAAGCTGTTTTTATAAACGGGCTACGGGTTACAGATAAAGAAACAATGGAAATAACAGAAATGGTTTTAACCGGAATGATAAATAAAGACTTAGTAGGCGTAATAAATAAACACGGCGGTGAAGCTGTAGGAATTTCCGGGAGGGACGGAAATCTTATTGAATCAATAAAGAAAATAAATGAGCATTCAAAAGAAGATTTAGGTTTTGTCGGCGAGATCAATAAAATAAACCCGAAAATAATCAAGACATTAATAGAACACGGATTTATTCCTGTAATATCACCTGTCAGTGTAGGTCCAAATGGGGAAGCCTTTAATATAAATGCCGACACAGCAGCAGGTTCAGTTGCTGCAGCATTAAATGCTGAAAAACTTATTATTTTGTCGGATGTAAGAGGTATATATAAAGATATCGAGAATCCGGATTCTTTTATGCCGACAATTACATTAAAAGAAGTTCGAGAATTAATAAAAGCAAATATAATACAGAAAGGTATGCTTCCTAAAGTGAATGCCTGCATTCAGGGTTTACAAAACGGCGTGGGAAAAGCACATATTATTGACGGCAAAATATCCCATTCTTTATTATTAGAATTATTTACTGAAGCAGGAGTTGGAACAGAAATTATATTAGAAAGATAAATTCAGGAGGAAGAATATGGAAAAGAGAGAACATTGGGGTTCACAATTAGGATTTATTTTAGCATCTGCAGGTTCTGCTGTAGGTCTTGGAAATATATGGAAATTCCCTTACATTACAGGGGAAAACGGCGGCGGTGCATTCGTCCTTGTATATCTGCTTGCAATAACTATTATAGGTATTCCTGTTATGCTGGCAGAATTTGTAATAGGCAGAAAATCACAGCGTAACCCTGTTGGAGCATATCACGCTTTAAAACCGGGCTCGTCCTGGATTATTGGCGGTTATCTCGGCATACTTACAGGCTTTATTATATTATCTTTTTACAGTGTAGTAGGCGGATGGACTCTCGGTTATATGATTAAAGCAATCACAACCGGCTTTAGAAATTTCTCTTCAGTCGAAGTTGCAGGAAAACATTTTGGCTCTTTTGTAAGCAATCCGTGGTATGCTGTTCTCTTTCATTTTATATTTATGGGACTGAGTATATTAATCGTTTATAAAGGAATAAAACAGGGAATTGAAAAATGGAGTAAAATACTTATGCCGGCTATTTTTGTGATTCTCTTTTTATTAATTATAAAGGGATTATCAATGAAAGGGGCAATGAAAGGTGTTCAGTTCTATTTAAGTCCGGATTTTTCTAAATTAACTCCAAAGTCAATATTAATAGCACTCGGACATGCGTTTTTTTCATTGAGTCTTGGAATGGGCGTAATGATTACTTACGGAAGTTATCTTTCAAAAAAAGAGAATTTGTGGACATCGGCTTTAACCATTGTCGGTATCGACACTGCTATAGCACTGCTGGCAGGGCTTGCTATATTTCCTGCTGTTTTTGCAATGGGTTTTCAGCCTAATGCAGGCCCGGGATTAGTCTTTAATATTTTACCTGCTATCTTTGCAAAAATGAGTCTCGGTTTTCTCTGGGGCTTTTTATTCTTTTTACTGCTCGCAATTGCAGCTTTAACTTCTGCTATTTCTTTATTAGAAGTAGTTACTTCATACTTTATAGACGAACTTCATTTTAACAGAAAAACCGCAACTGTTTTATTCGGTGCTGTGATTTTTCTGCTCGGTGTACCTTCTGCTCTTTCTTTCGGCGTACTGAGCAAATATACTATAAGCGGAAAAACTTTTTTTGATATAATGGATAACCTTGCATCAAATTATTTTCTGCCTATCGGCGGGTTTATAATATCTTTATTTGTAGGCTGGGTATGGGGAACAAAACATGCTGTAGATGAAATAAGACACGGTTCGCATAACTTCGCAGATGTACATTTAATAACTTTACTTGCAGGATTAAAAGATGATCCGTCGCACAACTCCCCTGTCCATGTCTGGACTCTGGCTTCTACCTGGGGAATTTTCTTGCGTTTTATTTCCCCTGTTGCTATATTTATTGCTTTCCTGTTTACAATCGGTGCTATTAAATTATAATTAAACGAGGCTTATAATGGACGAAAAAAATAAAATTAATACATTCCTTAAAAATTTGCTCTCTGCTGTAACTGAAATTTCAGAATTTGTTACCCCAAATACAGAATTTTATAATATGCTTCTAAAGGATACTTCAAGTGTTTTTTCTATAAAAAAAATCAATGACTTGTCTAAAAAAATAAAACCTAAATTAAAAGATGATTTTCTATCTGTAGATGTCAATGACTATAATGATATATTTTATAAAAAATTAAGACTGTTTATTGATTCTGAATTAAATTTATTTGTAGATATTACAAACTCATTTCTCAGAAAAATTCTTACTTTATTTGGAGAAGAAGTATTTAATAAAAACAACTGGGAAACCACTAATCCCGTAACTCTATTCAGTGCTGCAGTTATGCTTCTTCAATATCATTACAGAAGTCTTAAGAACATTATTAATAAATATTTTATCACCGGCTTTGAGCCGAATATAGAATTAAAAGTTATTGATGATTCCAATAAAATATGGAAAACCGCAGGTATGCAGTTTAAAGAATTTGAAAGCGACATTACAAAATTAAAAGAATATACAAACGAACTTCTCGCAGATATAAAAACAGATTACATTGATGATATGATTTTCAGACTACAGGTAAGTGAATTTATAAAAAATGCTATTAGACACGGGAACAATCTTGATAAAACAAAAAAAGTAAAAGTATGGTATAAAATAACTCCTGATTATGCAAAATTTATTTTTGAAGATGAAGGAAAAGGTTTTCAAAACCTTGAAGAATGGAATGAATTTAACAGAAAAAGGCTTGATTTTCTTTCGAAACAGGATATAACCAATGCTCTAAAATATGCTACTTTTAAAACAGAACATAGTGTAGAAAACGACGGGGGGAATTTTCTGTTTTCTGCTTTAGAGTATTGGGACAGCGGTGTTATTTTTAATTCTAAAAGAAACAGAATTTATGTAATGAAATATTTTTATTGAGAAATCTGCTCGATTTTCTTTACTATTAGAAGCAAATTTTTAATGTCAACTACCTCAACAGAATCATTCTTTTTTATCTGCTGATTATTATAACTTCTTGCTTTCCATAATTCGCCTTCGATAAAAACAGTTCCCACAGGTATTATATCTGTACGAGCAATACCTTTCTGGCCTATAATTTCTTCTTTCCCTACTGCAGGCTTTCGTTTATGTGCCTTAACAGAAAGGAATAAAAGTCCTGCAAACAGAAGAACCGTAAATAAAGCAACACTAAAAATTAATAAAGGAGAAATTCTAAGCAAGTTATCAGAACTTTTTATAAGCATAACCGATCCGAGAACAATACTTACAACAGAGCCAACACCGAGAATACCCCCGGACTGAATATTAAATTCCAGAATTATCAAAATAACTCCGCCGAATATTAATAAAAGCCCCACTATATTAATAGGCAATGTATTCAGTGCAAGAAATGAAAGCAGTAAAGAGATACCGCCGAAAACTCCGGGAAACCCTATTCCGGGAGATGAAAATTCCGCCATTATTCCGTATATACCTAAAATCAGTAATATATATGCAAGATTCGGATTTGATAATTTAAATAAAAATTTTTCAAATATATTCATTCTTTTACGAACAATTACTTCAGGTTTAATAATATATACAATATTATCTTTTTCTATTCGTTTTACTTTTTTCAACACTTCCATAATATTTACAGCAATAAAATCAATAAAATGATTTTTTAATGCTTTATCAGAAGTCAAGGAAATACTTTTTTTAACCATAGCAACAGCAATATCAATATTCTTATTATGTTTTTCAGCCAGGCTTGATATAAAAGCAACAGTATCATTTAATACTTTCTTTTCCATTGTTTTATCCATTTTTTGACCAGGGCTGACAGGATGTGCTGCTCCGATATGAGTATACGGAGACATTCCGGCTTTATCACAACCGAGCATAATAAAAACACCGGCAGAAGCTGCCCTTGCTCCTTCAGGATAAACATATTCTATCACCGGTATTCTGCTGTTCATTATCTTTAATATAATATTTCTCGTTGCATCCAGTATCCCCCCGGGAGTATCTATACTTAATATTACTGCTGCATTATCCTTTTCAGCAGCTCTTATCTCATCATTTAAATATGACTCCATAACGGAATTTATCATTCCTTTTAATTCAACAACATATACTTTTTTCAAATTAACAACTGTCTTACTCTCCAGACTTACAACATTAACCAGAAGAAAAAGCCAGACTAATATTTTTTTCATGATGACCACGGCCTTATAAGACTTTTAAAATTTCTTTTCTCTTCACTAATCTCTATTGTCTCATCATACTTTCTGTATATTACAAAATAACCAAGCAGCATCAATATAATCATTATCCCGTAATAAATAAGAAAAAATCCTGCTAAAGTAAATATAAGTATAATCGTCAGTGAAACATTAAGTAGAGCAAGACTGATAGAAAAAAATACATTATCTATAACAAGCAGAAAAGACTGATATATAGCCTTAAAAACATTAATCTTTTTTGTTATGAGTAAAGGTATAAAATATACCGTCATCAAAGAATATATCAGAGTAACCCATATCATTATGCCTGTGAGTAAAAGTCCCAACAACTGCATTTTGGGAACAAGTATGTGCCAGTAAAAATATATATTAAGATAAAGAAAACCGGATATTATAATATTAATAATTATAAGCAAAAAACTTTTCCAGAAATATTTAAATATACCATTAAAAAAGAGTTTTACTTTTATCTCCGATTTATCATAGACCTTATCAAACATTTCCATTTTAGGAGCAGTAACCACCTGACTGACAATCTGTAATACAGCATAAGCAGCACCAAATGAGAATGGAGAAAACATTATTATAATAAGCAGCCATAAATACATAGTAAAAATTTTAAGTCCGCCCACAATAAAAACATAACCGAGATAAAAAAACGGTGTAGAGAAAAAGAACCATAATACGGAAATTAAAATTATTTTTATAATATAATCAAAAAACAGCCATAAACTGTTTTTATAAAGCAGTTTATTCGGAGTCTGTTTATCATCTTCTTTTTTCACTTTTTCTGTCATTATTTTACCTCGTTTACAATATAACTCAGAAAATTATATCCGTTTTTAATATATAAATTGGGGTGTTCACAAATTTTTTCTGTAAATTTTTTATATTTTTTATTAATCTTTTTTTCTTTATAAAAAACTACAAACGGCACAGGATCTGAAGTATGAGTTTTCACTTTACAGGGAGTAGGATGATCCGGCAGCAGAATCAGAACAGTATCATTATCTGTATTTTTCAAAATCTCACCTACAATGTATTTATCAATATCTTCGATTGCTTTAACTTTTTCCTTATAATCACCTCTATGTCCGGTTTCATCCGGTGCTTCAATATGAACAAAAATAAAATCATATTTCTTCAAACCTTTTAAAGCATATTTCGCTTTATTTTTATAATTTGTATCAACATCTCCTGTTATCCCGGGTACTTTAATAATATCCATATCAAGGAAACCTGCTATTCCTTTAATAATATCAACTGCAGAAATAACAGCACCCTTCAGCCCGTACTTATCTTTGAAAGAGAAGCCTTTATCTATTTTTCCTTCACCCCAGAGCCACATCATATTTGCACTGCTTTTTTTCTTTTTATAATTCTCAAGTATATCTCTTGTTTTAAACATTATATCTCTTATCAAAGAAGCATCATTCCCCTGCGGCAAATATTTATCTATTTTTTTATCAGTAATATCATGGGGCGGAGTTGTTTTAATATCCAATTTGCTTTTATCAAGAACAGCAATATTTCTGTAATCAAGCCCGGGGATAAATTTTATTCCGGAATTTTTAAGTTCTTTATTTAACAGACTTATAAGTTTCCTGCCTTCAGAAGATTTTATTCCCCCGCCGGTATAATCCGACATCTTATTATCTTCTACAGTTACAAAATTAGCTCTAAAAATTATTTTATCAGGGTCTATTCTAACTCCCATAGCAAGAGACTCCAGAGCCCCTCTTCCTATAGAAACCTCTTTCGGATTTATTCCCAGGATGCTCATATTTGCAACATCACTCCCGGGTTTCATACCTGCAGGAACTGTATTGACACAGCCTGTAATTCCATTCTCTGCCATATAATCCATATTTGGGGTTTTCGCATATTCAAGCGGAGTTTTATTATCAAGAGCCTCTATAGGCAAATCTGCCATTCCGTCAGGAAGTATGACAATATATTTCATCGGTTATTCCTTTTCAAGTGTACTTTTTATATATAATCTTTTATTTATCCATCTTAAAATCAGATTATATACTATCTGTCTGTCAACATCAATAGACAAAGCATGATAAAAATTCTCCATAACTTCCAGCTCTTTTGCATTAGAACCCAGCTGCCCGAAAATTTCTTTTACTCCTTCTGTATCTATAAGCAAATCATCTCCTGCCTGAAGAATAAAAACCGGCAACTTTATATCTTTTACAACATTACGCATACTCTTTATTGCTTTATCAAGTTCAAAATAAAACTTTGCTGTTACGGATTTAACATCAAGTTCGTCTTTCTGTAATTTTTTCTGCCATTTAAAATCACGAGTAAGCATTTCCTTTGTGTAGGGCAATTCATACTGTTTAAACTTATTAAATATCAAATTAAATGCAGCATCCATTTTCTTTTTTGCAGAAATTGGAATTTTAATCTTAACTGCAGGTGATAACAATATTAAGCCGTTTAAATATTCCTGATAATATTTAGCAAAAAGAAGACCTATAACTCCGCCCATGCTTTCTCCGATTATAAATTTAGGCGATTTTGGAAACTCTATTTGACTCAATTTTAAAATAGAGAGTGTTTCATTAAGATAAGTGGTAAAACTTTCAATGTGGCCTCTATAACCCTGACTTTTTCCAAAACCTGTAAAATCAAAAGCATAAACATTAAAACTATGTTTCTTAAAAAAATTCGCAGCTTCTTCAAATCTGAGACTGTGTGCACCTAATCCGTGTAAAAAAATTATAACAGGAAAATTCTTTTTCCCTTTCCAGAATCTGAAAAAAATCTGCGTGCCGTCTGCTTTTTTTAAAAATTTTGTAGAAAATCCTGCTGCCATAATATTATCTCCTGTTATTTATATTAACCCTTCAAATTCATTATACCCGAGCATCAAATTCATATTCTGTACAGCCTGCCCTGCTCCTCCTTTTATCCTGTTATCAATTACACTTAATATTATCAATGTATTTGTCCGCTCGTTCTTCGCTATTGAAATATATGTAAAATTCGTATCTACAACATCTTTAATCTGCGGTGCTTCCTCGCATATCTTAACAAAATATTTATCCTTATATGCTTCTTTATATAATTCCTTAATCTCATCACCGGAATATTTATTCTTTAATGAAATAAATATTGTGCTGAATATACCGTTCTCCATAGATGCAATATGCGGTACAAAATTTACAAATACTTTGTCTTTATAAAACTTACTTAACTGCTCTTCTATTTCAGGTGTATGCTGATGGTCTGTAATTCTGTAGGCTATAACATTATTGAATGCATCCGTAAAAAGATTTTTTCCGGGTACCGGCTTGTTCCCTGCTCCGGATACACCTGAATACGAATCTATATATATAATATTATTATCTGCAAGATTATTCTTTAAAGCCGGATAAAGCCCTAAAAGTATCCCTGTAGGATAACACCCCGGATTGGCTATAAGTTTACTTCTCTTTATTTCTTCAGTATAAATTTCAGACAAACCATATACAGCTTTTTCAATCAATTCCGGAACTGTATGCTCGGCTTTATACCATTTCTCATATACAGACTTTTCACTAATCCTGAAATCCCCGCTTAAGTCTATTATCTTTAATTTATCGTTGTATACCTTAGACACAAAATTCATTGATTCTCTGTGCGGCTTTGCAACAAAAACAAGATCAAGCTCATTTTTTACAAATTCCATATCAGGCTTATCAAAAATATAATCTGCAATTTCTCCTTTTAAGTATTTATGAACTTCTCCTGCACGCTTTCCCGTACTATGCTCGGAATCAATATATGCAGTCTCAACATACCTGTGCCGGCTTAAATACTTAATAATTAATCCGGCAAGTAAACTTGTTCCGCCGATTATTCCTACTTTATACCTTTTTTCCATTTTACTTTTCCTTAATCCAGAACTTTGCACCATACACCTTTTATAAAATATCCCTCTCTTGTCTGAACAAATCTGCCCTCAACTGAAACCATTCTGTCTTTTAAATTTTTCAGAGTTATATCAGGTCTATCATCAAAATTAACATATATTACATACGATTTATTTTTATCTTTTTCCTGAATAGTTATCCATGAACCGCGAGTACTCTCTTCTATTACTTTGCCATTTACTTTTACAGGCAGTCCTATATAATTTCCGGGATTATCTTTTAACAATGAAATTTTAGTATAATCGGCAACTCCTATACGAGTACCGTACTCTTTTTTTGCACATCCTGCAAGTAAAAAAACAGCACCTAAAATAAACAATCTCTTTATCTTCATATTGTGATTTTATAGTAGCAAAATATAATTAAAAGTCAATTATTATTTAAAGTAAAGAGGGACGGGCGAACAACCGCCTGTCCTCGACTTTCTCATTTGTCATTTCTACTCTCTCCCCTGTCATTTCGAGCATCCACCCTCTGTCATTTCGACTTTCTCCCTTTGTCATTTCGACTTTCTCCCTTTGTCATTTCGACTTTCTCCCTTTGTCATTTCGAGCGTATGCGAGAAATCTTGCCGTGTTGTATTCGGTTGTAAGATTCCTCACATTCGTTCGGAATGACATGATGAGGGGCTTCGTTCGGGGTGACAATTTACTCAGATTCCTCACGCTCGCTCCGCTCGGTTCGGAATGACAGAGGATGCGGATTCTCGTTTGGAATGACATGATGAGGGCTGTTTGGAATGACAAAGTGAATGAATGATTATTC
>CAYQNP010000121.1:0-4224 GCA_964418785.1 uncultured Spirochaetia bacterium
AAAAATTTTAAAAATTATAATTGCTGATAATACAGGCCATCTCTCTCTTGTCTGTTATAACAGAAGTTTTTTAAAAAATGTTCTTAAAAAAGAAACAATGGTCTATATCTCTTCAAATAAATTTTCATTTAAATTTAATGAACTTCAGACTTATATGTTTGATTATGAAATTATTGATGAAGACGATAAAAGCAGTAATATCCATACTGGCAGAATAGTGCCTATTTATCACACAACTGAAAATATTAATGTTAAATATTTGCGAAAATTGATTTATAATTGGCTTATAAATAATTTGCCTGATCTGGAAGAACATCTGCCTGATTATCTAATAAAGAAGTATAAACTTCCAGAGCTGAAAAGAGCATTGTATAAAATACATTTCCCTGGTACACTTCAAGAAGCAGAGATTGCAAGAAAACGCCTTGCTTTCGATAAACTGTTTCTACTTGAACTAAATATGGCTCTGGAGAAAAATAGCATAATCAGTATAAAAAAACAGCAGAAGTATAACAACGATAGTCTTGGAGACAAAATTATAGAAAGCCTTCCGTTTAAATTGACATCTGATCAGATAAAAGTAATAAACGAAATAAAAAACGATATGAAAAGCCGTCGGGTAATGAATAGATTATTAATGGGCGATGTGGGTTCCGGAAAAACTCTTGTTGCTGTAATAACCGCTTTGCTGGCTATAGAAAACGGATATCAGGCTGCTTTAATGGTGCCTACTGAAATACTTGCTGCTCAGCATTATAATAATATAAAAAAAATTCTGGAAAAAATCGGTGTGGAAGTTCTATTATTAACAGGAAAACAGAAAGGGTCGGAGAAAAAAAAAGCAGTCTCAATGATAAAAGATAATAAGGGAGCTTTTATTGTCGGTACTCATGCTTTAATTCAGGAAGATGTTGAATTTAATAACCTTAGTTATATAATTATAGATGAGCAGCACAGATTCGGGGTAAATCAGAGAGCCTCTCTTCATTTAAAGGGTGTAACTCCTGATGTACTGGTAATGACTGCTACTCCGATACCGAGGACTCTATCTCTTACTGTTTACGGAGACCTTGATATATCACTCATAAAAGAGATGCCCCCCGGAAGAAAACCTGTTATAACAAAATGGTATTCTCATAATAAATTGAATGATGTTTATTCTTTTTTAAAAAATGAGATGAATAAGGGACATCAGGTATATGTTGTATACCCTCTGGTAAAAGAATCTGAAAGTATGGATTTAAAAGATGCAGAATCTATGTATAGAGAATTTAAAGATAATATTTTCGCAGAGTATAAAGTAGGGCTTATACACGGGCAGATGAAAAAAAAGGAAAAAGATGAAATAATGAAAAAATTTCGAGATGGCGAAATTAATCTGCTGGTTGCTACTACTGTTATCGAAGTTGGAGTAGATGTTGCTAATGCAACTGTTATGGTAATAGAGCATGCTGAAAGATTTGGTCTGGCACAACTGCATCAATTAAGAGGCAGAATAGGAAGAAGTGAATTGCAGTCGTATTGCCTGCTTTTAACCGGTGTTAAGTTAACTGATGAAACAAAACAGAGAATGAGAGCAATGGTAAAATATAACGACGGTTTTAAACTTGCAGAAATAGATCTTGAATTAAGAGGCCCCGGCGAAGTTATGGGAACTCGACAAACCGGGCTGCCTAATCTTGCCCCTGCTGATATTGTTAATGATTTGAAAATCCTGGAAGCTGCTAAACAGGAAGCTTTTTTTATTGTCAATAAAAATCCTTCGCTTGATACTTATCCTGTTCTGAAAGATATGGTGAAAGCGGAATATTCTTATCCTGATAAAATTAATTATATAAAAATAAGTTAAACTATATGTTGATGCCCAGTTGCCTTATCTTTTCTCGTAAAGTATTCCTATGTATCCCAAGAATTTCAGCTGCTCGGATTTGTTTGTAATTTGTTTCTATTAATGCATGTTCTATTATGCTTTTTTCAATCTTGTTTACAACTTTATAATAAACATCATCTTCTGATAAAAGTGCTATCTCTTCTTCAATGATTCTGTCTATATTTGATTTAACCGGACTTAAATATTTTTCGTCTTTAATATCATCCGGAAGATCTGATATGTTTATTACATCACCTTTTGCAAGTATTATTGTGCGCTCCATAATATTTTCTAACTCCCGCACATTCCCGGGCCAGTTGTATGTTAGCAGTACTTCCATTGCTTCGGGTGATAATGATTTTATATTCCTGTTATATTGTTTGTTAAATTTTTCAATAAAATAGTTTACAAGAAGCGGTATATCGTCTGTACGCTCTTTTAGAGATGGAATATTAATTGATATTACATTTAATCTGTAAAATAAATCCTGCCTGAATGTGCCTTCTTTTACACTATTTGCAAGATTTTGATTCGTTGCAGCAATAATGCGAACATTTATTTTTATATCCTGTTCAGAACCTAATGGCTGTATTACTTTCTCCTGTAATGCCCGCAAAATTTTTGCCTGTAAGTGTTTACTCATATCCCCAATCTCATCAAGAAAAATCGTCCCGTTATCGGCAAGCAGAAATTTCCCTTTCTTGTCCGATGTAGCACCGGTAAATGCTCCTTTCTTGTAGCCGAATAATTCCGATTCAAGAAGATTGTCCGGTATTGCTGCACAATTTATGCTTATAAACGGCTTGTCCCATCTGTTGCTGTTATAATGTATTAATTTCGCAACTATCTCTTTCCCTGTCCCTGTTGCACCTGTTATTAAAACAGATGCATTTGTGTCTGCTATCAGTTTAATAGTCTCTTTTATCTTTTCTATCTCTTTATTCTTCCCGATTAGTTCTATGTCTGATGAATGCTGTAATTTGCTTTGTAATTTTAAATTCTCTTTTATAAGTTTTTCCTTCTCTTTTCTGTTCTTTTCATAGTTTGCAACTTTGTTCGATAATAGTGATGAAAGCAGTATAATTGTATTTAAATCTTCATTAAACTCTTCTTCTGAGGTGAAATCTTTTTCTACACTTAAAACACCTATTGTATTGTTGTCGTGTCTTAAAGGAACTGAAATAAAAGATGTTGGAAGATCTTTCCTGCGTTTTATTTTTAATTTGTTTAAAAATTCTTTGCTCTCAAAAATATTTTTTATTGCTATGGGTTTTCCATATTTTACTGTTTTCCCTGTTATCCCTTCCCCAATCTCGTATATTCCTTTACTTATTGCATCTTCACTGATTTTAAATCCTGAAAAGGTCTTTAATCTGTTCTTCTCATCAAGAAGTACAAGCATGCCTCTTTTTATCCGTATTGAATCAGAAAGTTTACTCATTACAACTTGAAATAATTCTTTTAAATTATCATATTGCTCAAGTATATTTGCTACTTCGATTAATAAATTCTGCCGTTCAATTTTTTTCTCTAATGATTCAAGTAAAGTCGCTCTGTATAATATCTGAGATGCTATGTTCGAAATTGTTGTCATTAGTTGCATATCTTCGTATGAAAAATTGTTCTTTTTATCACTGTCAATGCTGATTACACCTATAACCTTATTGTTGAATTTTAACGGTACTGCTAATTCTGACTGGAGAGACGGGTTTACCCTTATGTAAAAATCTACTGCTTCTGCATCGTTAACTATTAATGGCTCCCCTGTTTCCGCTACTTTACCTGTTACTCCTTCACCTATTCTTAACTTTGTGTGTGATATTATATTCTCTTTTATCCCTCTGAATACCCGTATGTCCAGTATCCCTGTATTTTCGTTTATAAGCATAATTGAACCGCTTACTCCGTTTGTGAGATTTATACAGTTGTCCAGTAAATAATTGAGCAGTTCATTCGTAGATATTTTCGAGTTCATTGCAGTGAGTATCTCTTCTATTAAGTTTGACCTGTCCATACCTGTTTATTATACATTATAAAATTATAAAGTCAAGTTGTTGCACATTAAAAGTGCTTTTTTTTGTCTGGTTGGAAAAACAAGCACAGGATTTATGCTTATAAGTTATTATGGCGTTTATAATTTCTTATATTTAAATAATTATAAATCCGTGTTTGGCACAAAAAATGCAATACTATAACTAAAATATTATTTAAGGAGGTTTAATTTATTATGAAGCCTAAAGATGTCCTTGAGATTATTAAAAAGAACGATATTAAGATTGTTGATTTAAAATTTAATGATTTACCGGGTTTATGGCAGCATTTTTCAATGCCTGTTGAAGAATTTGATGAAAGTA
>CAYQNP010000122.1:0-7427 GCA_964418785.1 uncultured Spirochaetia bacterium
TGATTAGGAATTTCCTTGAGTATATTGTGAAGCCTGTAAGTTCTGATATAAAAAGCAGTTTGAGTTTAATTATGAGCAGGCAGGATTTAACTGAAGAAACTGCATATTCTATATTTAAATCTATTATGAATGGTGATATTTCGACTGAGCAGTTGTCCGCTTTTCTTGTAGGACTTGCTATGAAAGGTGAAAGTGTTGATGAGATTAGCGGTGCTATAAAAGCAATTCGGGAAAAAATGGTAAAATTAAAAATTGAAGGTATAGATAACCTTGTAGATACCTGTGGAACCGGGGGAGATAAACTTCATACTTTTAATATTTCAACTGCTTCTGCATTTGTTGCAGCAGGAACAGGTGTTTATGTTGCTAAACACGGTAATAAATCTGTATCAAGTAAATCCGGTTCAGCAGATGTTTTAACTGCTCTTGGTGTTAAAGTTGATGCGGACCCTGAGATTGTCGTAAAATCAATTAAAGAAGCACATATCGGATTTATGTTTGCACCTTTGTATCATCCTGCTTTTAAAAATGTTGCAGGTGTCCGCAAAAATCTCGGTATCAGAACTATCTTTAATATGCTTGGACCTCTTGTGAATCCTGCAATGGTGAAAAGACAGATTTTAGGTGTATTCTCTAATAAAGAAACAGAAAAATTTGCAGAAATTTTGAATAGAATTGGTGTAGAAAAAGCTCTTGTCTTTTCAAGTGAAGAGAATATGGATGAGATTTCCCCGTCTTCAAATACTATTATCTCTTATTTGAACAACGGAAAAATCAGTACTTTTGAGTTTGACCCTGCTATGTATAATTTAAAAACCGGTTCACTTGCTGACCTGAAAGTCTCTGATGTGCAGGAAAGCAAGAATATTATTGAGAAAATCTTAAATAATGAATGTGATAACGAGACCGCTCTTAATGCTGTTATATTAAATGCTGCTGCTTCTGTTTTTGTTGCTGAACAGTTTGACGAGTTTGAACAGTTCTTTCCGTATTGTATTGAAAAAGTTAAGGATTCGATTGAAAATTTTAAAGCCCTTGAAGCTATGAATAAAATGATTGCTATTACTTCTGACATAAAACCAGTTGATTTATAATGAAAAATAAAAGTTTGTTTATCAATATTTCTTTGTTAATTACTTTTGTAATAATATCTGCAGTATTCCTTAAATCAGATAATGATATAGTTTTAAAAGAGATTAGAATACCTAAATTGCTTCTTTCAGTAATAGCAGGTTTTATACTTGGAACAGCCGGATTAACTTTTCAGTTTGTATTTAGAAATCCTCTGGCAGAACCGTATTTACTTGGTGTTTCCGGAGGCACAGCACTCGGAGCTGTTGTGGGCTTTTATTACGGAATTAATCTGCTTCATTACGGAATTTTTTATATTATTCTGCTTTCTTTTGTTACAGGAATGCTTACTATTTTTGCAGTTTTCTATTTATCTGGTTTTTTTAAAGAATTTAACTTTATTATTTTACTCTTGTCAGGTGTTGTGTTAAATGTATTTTTATATACAGTTGAGTATCTTATTATTGCTTCTGATTTTAACAGATTAAGCAATGTACTTATGTGGCTATGGGGAAGAATACCTATTTATAATATTAAATTTTTATTTGTTTTGAGCTTTGTGGTATTTTTTTATGTTCTGTTTTTAATTTATAACCATAAGATTATGAATCTTCTTACAGTATCAAAAGAGTTTGCATCTGTTAAAGGCTATGATACTGAGAGAGTAGTGTTATTGATATTAATTATTACTACATTTATTACATCCATAGTAGTAAGTCTTTGCGGTATAATAGGATTTGTAGGGTTAATAGTGCCTCATATAGCGAGGCTGTTGCTTGGGTATGATTTTAAAGATTTAATTTTTGCTGCAGGTATAATCGGTTCTATTTTTATAATGATTTCGGAAATAATAAGTAAAAATATATTCTATCCCACAGTGATACCGATAGGTATAATTTCAGCACTAATAGGTGCACCGTTTTTTTTTATTTTATTAAAAAGAAGTTTTACAAAATAGTATATTTTCAGTTATTTTTTGTTGACATTTAAAATTATATATATAAATTTTCACTTATGTTTGAGACACTGAGAGATAAGTTTGACGGAGTTGTGCGTGTACTGAAAAAGACGGGAAAAATCCGTGAAGAGAATATAGAAGAAGCACTTAAAACAATAAAATTAGCTCTTCTTGAAGCAGATGTTAATTATAAAGTAACAAAGAAGTTTCTTGAAGAAGTTAAGAGCGCAGCACTCGGAGAAAAAGTATTAAAAAGCGTTACCCCTGCACAGCAGTTTGTTAAAATTGTTCACGACGAAATAGTAAAATTAATTCGAGCAGACCGACCTATTATTCCCGCGTCACTTCCGAATAATAGAGTAAATAAGATAATGCTTTTCGGACTTAATGGAAGCGGGAAAACTACTACTACAGTTAAAATAGCCAGATATTTTAAAAATTTAAAACCTATCTTAATTGCTGCAGATACATACAGACCTGCAGCGGTTGAACAACTTAAACAACTTGGTGAAAAATTCGGTATTGAAGTATATTATGAAGAAGGTGAAAAAGATCCTGTTAATATAGTTAAAAATGGCTTGAAATATGCTGATAAAAATTCTTTTAGCCTGGCAATAATTGATACAGCAGGTAGATTTGAAGTTAATCAGGAATTAATGGATGAATTAAAAAGAATTGACAAAGCTGTTAAGCCTCATTACAGATTTATGGTAATAGATGCGTTAACAGGTCAGCAGGGAATAAATGTTTTACTTGAATTTAAGAAATATTTCGATAAAATTGACGGAGTTGTTTTAACAAAATTTGACAGTGATACGCGCGGCGGTATAGTGCTCTCTCTTAAATTCTTAACAGATATTAGTATTGTATTTCTTGGTATTGGCGAAAACATTGATGATTTTGAAAAGTTCAATTCTGAGAGAATAGCCAAACGAATACTCGGACTGACAGATATTGTTGAACTGGTTGAGAAAGCAGAAGAAGTTACAAATGAAGAAGAGATGGAGAAACTGGCAAAGAAACTTAAAAGAAACGAGTTTGACCTGAATGATTTTTTAAGCCAGATGAAGAGCATGATGAATCCGGGAATGCTTCGTCAAATAATGAATATGATGCCGGGCAGAATTCCTGCCGATGCTATGATTGATGATAAAAGATTTAAACATATGGAAGCAATTATATTGTCAATGACAAAGCAGGAACGAACTGATCCTGATATAATAAATCTTGACAGGAAATTAAGAATATCTAAAGGTGCCGGCAGACCAATTGGAGAAGTTACTAAATTATTAAAACAATTTCAACAGACAAGAAAGATGTTGAAAAAAGTAAATAGAATGAATCCTGCAAAAGCAGGAAATCCGGAACAACTATTAAGACAATTACAATTTTAAGGAGGTGCAGATTTGGCAGTTCATATCAGATTAAGGAGAATGGGTAAAAAGAAACAACCTTATTACAGAATCGTTGTTACAGACTCCAGAATGCCGCGTGACGGTAGATTCATTGAGGTTATAGGTATTTATCATCCTCTTGAAAAAGAAGAAGATAAAATTATAAAAATTTCTAAAGACAAGGCGTCTGAATGGTTAAAAAAAGGTGCAAAACCATCTGCTACTGTTAAGTCATTGTTTAAGAAAGCAAAGATTATCTAAAATATAAGGAGGAATTGAGAAATGACAGATCCAAAAGAATTTATTAAACATATTGTATCTGCGCTGGTTGCTCACCCTGAAGATATTGAAATTAAAACAGTAGATGGAG
The DNA here is from genome assembly GCA_964418785.1 of uncultured Spirochaetia bacterium. Classification (GTDB taxonomy): domain Bacteria; phylum Spirochaetota; class JAHITG01; order JAHITG01; family CAYQNP01; genus CAYQNP01. The sequence goes on from CAYQNP010000122.1 coordinate 3,794, forward strand.
AAAGAACCACTATAATTGAACTTAAAGTAAATAATGAAGATATAGGGAAAGTAATTGGAAAAGGCGGACAGGTTGCTCGTGCTATGAGAACTTTGTTAACTGCTGCTACTTCAAGAGACGGAAAAAGATATAACCTTGAAATATTAGACTGATTAATGATTTTTAATATTATTACACTTTTTCCTGAGTTTTTTGATGTAGTATTCAGCGTAAGTATTTTAAAGAAAGCCATCGAAAAAGGCTTGATTACTGTGAATATTTATAATTTACGCGATTTTACGAAATATAAGCACAAACAGTGCGACGATAAACCGTATGGCGGTGGAGAAGGTATGGTGATGATGATCGAACCAATTTATAATGCACTTGAACATATTAAAACCGATTATACCGATACTTATGTTGTATATCCCTCTCCACAGGGAAAAATTTTTAATGATAAAAAAGCAGAGTCAATGGCTGAATTAGATAATATAACTTTTTTATGCGGGCATTATGAAGGTGTTGATAATCGTGTAATTGAAAATTATGTTGATGAAGAAATATCAATAGGTGATTATGTTTTAACAGGCGGTGAAACAGCTGCTTTAGTGATGATTGATGCTATATCCCGCCATATTCCGGGTGTTGTTCAAAAAAACGATTCTGTTAATAATGATTCGTTAAAAAATAATTTGCTTAAATACCCGCAATATACACGCCCTGCTGAATTTAAAGGCTTAAAGGTACCTGAAATTTTACTGTCAGGAAATCATGAAGAAATAAAAAAATGGAGAGAAGAGCAGAGTATTAAGATAACAAAAAAGAAAAGAATAGATTTATTTAAAAAATACCAAAGAGAGGTGTCAAAGTGAGTGAAATAATCAGAGAAATTGAAAAAAAAATGATGAGAGATGATGTACCTGAAATCTGGACTGGTGATACAGTAAGAGTTCATTTTAAAATTAAAGAAGGTGAAAAAGAAAGAATTCAGGTTTATGAAGGTGTTGTTATTGCCAAAAAAGGCTCTGGAATCAAACGGACTTTTACTGTTCGAAAAATATCTTTTGGTATAGGTGTTGAAAGAATTTTCCCGCTTCATTCTCCTAAAATCGAGAAAATCGAAATAGTGAAAAGAGGAAAAGTAAGGAGAGCTAAACTTTATTATTTAAGAAACAAAATAGGTCAGAAAGCTATTAGAATTAAAGAGAAGATTCATAAGAGTAAAAGAAAAGCTCGAGAAGAAGCTAAAAAAGCAGCTGCTAAGAATGCAGATGCAAAATGATTTATATGAATTTGAAAATTATTTCTGGAACAAAGGTTATGAATCAATAGCCGGTGTAGACGAAGTGGGGAGAGGGCCGCTCGCCGGCCCTCTTGTCTGTGCCGCTGTTATAATTGATAAACATAATAAAATCAGCGGACTGAATGATTCTAAAAAACTTTCTCCTAAAAAAAGAGAATTCTTCTTTGATGTTATTCTGCAGTATTCTACTGCTGTTGCTGTATCTGTTATTGATGAATCCGTTATTGAAACTTTGAATATTTATCACGCTTCTAAATACGGTATGATGCAGGCTGTTTCCCTGTTATCTGTTAAACCTGATTTTGTCCTTTCTGATGCTATGAAATTTGATGATTTGAAAATCCCTTATAAAAGTATTATAAAAGGTGATCAGAAATCTGCTTCTATTGCTGCTGCTTCTATTATTGCTAAGGTTATCCGTGATAATATTATGTTTTTTTATCATAAAAAATATCCTCAATATGATTTTATTCATAATGTCGGGTATCCTACAAAAAAACATCTTCTTGCCCTGAAGAAATATGGTATTATTCCGATACATAGAAAAAACTATGCTCCTGTAAAGAAAATTGTTGAAAATGAGAAGTATTATACTTAATAATAAATATGAACTTCTGAAAAATAAACTTAATGTCGGGGATATTGTTAAACCTAAAATCGTAAAAAATATTTCTCAAAATAAATCTATTGCAACCATTAAAGGTTATAATGTTGTTGTTGAAAATGATAATACTGCAGAAAATAATAATTCTGAGTTTGTTGTTCTCGGTTTTAATGATAAAGAAAAACTTGTTTTGCTGAAAAAAATAATACGAAATAACTTTACTCAAAATCAAAACCTTGATTTTATTGTTGAATTGTTGAGAAAAAAAAATATTCCTGTTAACGGTATTACTTTAAATATCGGAGATTTACTTTACAGAAAGTTCGGAGAAATTAATGATAACTTATTTATGAGAATATTGAAATATGCTAAAGAATTAAATGTACCGGAATTTATTTTATTTCTTATTAATTCGGGTCTGGATGATTCTGATATTAAATCGTATCTGAATAAATATAAAAGTCTGTTAATGTTTTTGAATTTAACTAATAAAAAAATAGATAAACCCGATAAAAAAAATAGAGGAAGCTTTATATTCAGTAATTTTGATGATATATTGGAATTATTGAAAAGCGGAAAAATTATTGATAAGAATTTTTTTAATGCTCTTTTAAAACAGAATAGTGATTTTGAACTTTATCTGTTGCATCTGTTCCTTGCCAATGCTGAGTTCGACGGCTCAAACAGAGTTTTTTTCTCTGTTAATAATGATAAAGAAGAAGTTTTAAAATTTAAAGCCAGGAAAGATAAAAAGTATTTTTACATTAAAATAGAATATTCTTTTGGCGGGGAAAATGTGATTTTAAAGTTGTTGTATGATTTTAACAGGTTGCATATTAAAGTTGAGAGTTTTTCGAAATTTATTATAAATTTGGCTAAAAAGGAGAAGGAAAATATTTTGTATAATTTGAAAAAAATAATTAAAGATGTGAGTTTTGATATAGATTTATTAGGAGAAAAAACACAGAATTTTGATATATATATATAATTATTATGGAAAAAATAAATAAAACAGTTGTATTAAAATATGAAGAACAGAATGATATTGCACCAAAAATCGTTGCAAAAGGAAAAGGTTCTATTGGTAAAAAAATTTTAGAGATTGCTGAAAAAAATAATATACCGGTTTATAAAGATGATACTTTGGTTGATATTCTGGATAGAATGGATGTGGGAACAGTTATACCGGAAGAGTTGTATCTTGTTATAGCAGAACTTTTTGCTTTTTTATATAAGGTTAAAAGGGGATTGAACGAAAGATATGAATAAGATAGAAGTAAGTAAATTAAGACCCGGAATGAAGTTTTCCCGTGCTGTTTATATAACTCCGACTAATATGCTGGTTGGCCCGCATATGCCCTTAAAAGAAAAAGATATTGAAAAGCTGTTGAAATGGGGAATTAAAGAAGTTCAGACTGCCGGGGAAATTATTGAAATGCCTGCTGATGTTGATTATACTTTTTCTGAAAAAGACAGTAAGGATTACCTGAAGGAAAAATTAATTGATGAATATAAAAAACTTCATAAAAATAAGCAAAAACATAAGGCAACTTATGACAAAATAGTTGATAAAATTCGCAGAGTGGTATTTAATGCCCGCTATAAAAAATATGTTGAATATAGTAATTTGTATAATATTTCTACAGAATTAATTAGTGAAGTAATAAGCAATCCTCATATATATATTTATATGGCAAGTAATTTTAGTGACCCTGAAGATTATCTTTCTTACCATCAGGTAAATG
>CAYQNP010000123.1:0-8601 GCA_964418785.1 uncultured Spirochaetia bacterium
GAAAAAAGAAAAAAAGAGTAAAAAAGAGTAAAAGAATTAATTATAACCTTATTTTAAAAAAAGGTATTTCATATTTTTTTAATAAAAATTACAAAAATGCCGAAAAGAAGTTTAAGTATTTAATAAATAGTAAAGCCGATAAAGCAGTAAAAAATAAAGCAAAATTATTTTTAGGAAAAACTTATTACTATGAAGGCAGATACAGAAAGGCTATTATATATTTTGCAAAAGTTAAAAATTATTATCCGGAAGAGACTGATTTCTGGATTAATAGATCATTAAATAAAATAGGAGAGTGATTATTATGAATAACACAGTAAAAATAGTATTAATATTAATTATTATAACATTGGTAATTTTAGGTATATTAGGTTCAATCTATTATTTTTCTCAACAGCAGGCAAAACTTATGTATATCAGAATTAATGAAAAATTTAATATTGGTACTCAATCTGATATACGAATGGGAATAGAAGACTGCAGAGTTTTAGCGGAAAAATTTCCTAAAAGTATATATGCCCCTAAAGCGCTTTTAAAAATAGGACAGGGCTATGAAATGTTGTATGACTTAACAAAAAATGTTGATAAACTCGATATAGCGGAAAAAGAGTATTATAATGTTGAAAGAAAATACAGTGGAACCAAAGAAGCGCAAGAGGCACTCTTTAGAATTGCACATATAAACTATCTTCGAGGTAATTATGAAGAGGCTCAGGAAAAACTGGATTATATACTTGCAAAATATGTTAATACACCTCTTAAATCTAAAATATATAATGAAAAAGGATATATATATCTTGCTTCAGGTGATTATGAAAAGGCTCTGAAATTCTTTAATATGAAAGATAATTTTAATACAGATGAGGCTTTTTTTGGCCGTGCATTGTGCTATTTTAAACTCGAAAATTATGAAAGAGCTATAAGTATTTATGAAGATTTTATAAGATATAGAAAAATAAGTAATGTTAGAAAAGAGGTAATAGAAAATTTTATAGAAACTGCCTATAATTATGCTAAAAAATTGAGTGATAAAGAGGAATATGAAAGAGCTAATCTGTTATTTTCTAAAATTATAGAACTTTTTCCTGAAAATAAAATTGTTGAAAATTGTTTATACTGGATGGGTGAAAATTATTATAGTAAAAAGAACTACTCTAAAGCTATTGAAATTTTTAATAGTGTGTTAAATAATAAGTGGAAGGGAAAAGATGCAGATGCTTTATTTAAATTGGGAATTACATATTTCGAACTTGCTAAATTTGAAGATGCATTAAAATATTTTCAGAAAATTATTGATAATTTTGCTTCAAATCCTATTTATAATAAAGCAGTTGCATGGAAAAGACAGACATTACGAGAAATTAAATATAGAAGATAAAGTTTTTATTTGTTTATAGTTTTTCTTATTTAAGTTTACGAGTTTTTAATGAAAATAAAATATATTTTTTTCGGCTTATTTTTTGTTATAATATTTTCTTGTAAATCCCGCTTGCCTGATGAATATAACAGATTTAATGGCAGTGATGAGAGTTTTAATAAATTAAGACTTTTATATGTTGAAAAAAATTATAAACAGGCTGAAAAATATATAGGTAAAATAGAAAATAACGATGCAGCGGCTTTTTATATTCAGGCAAAAATATATTATTATTTAAATAAATATGATAAATCTTTACATTATCTTAATAAAATTAAAAAAAAGTCTGGTATAACTGAATATGTATCTGTATTAAAAGCTGATAATAATTTAAAACTTAATAAATTTTCCATTATAACTAACAGTAAAAACAACATACATAATATTTATCTTAAATACAGAATGTATTTGATTTTAGCAAATGCTTTTAATATGTTAAATAAAAAAAATAGGGCATACTATTATTTTAAAAAATTTTTTAATAATTATAATAATTTTTACAGTTGGCGAATTCGGAAGTATCTTACAAATGAATTTTATAAAGATTTTTTTAATTTTATAAAGATTTTAAGCGAGCAGGGATACAATAATGAAATTGTTTTTTTGGTTAATAGAAATTTTAATAATATACGAAAAAAAAAGAATAAAAGATTTTTACTTGATTTTATAGAAGATAATGTTAGCAGCAATATTAGTGCATTACCTGTTAAAGAATTATTTAATATAGGAAAAAAGTATTTTTACTACGGAAAATATGAAACAGCATCGAAGATATTTAAAAGTATAATATTAAGAGCCGAAAGGAATGATTCGATTAAATTAAAAAGTTATTACTTTCTTGCATTGATGAATAAGAAAGAACCACAGAAATTCCGGGAAAATTTAAATAATATAATGATATTATACGGAAATTCTAATGAAGCATTATATTATATGGGGTCTGCATATGAGATTGCCGGAATGTATGGAGAAGCGGAAAAATTTTTTCGAATGATAATAACTGGCAGGAATAAGACAGATAAGTATGTGAAAAAGAGTTATTTGCGGTTATTATCTTTTTATGCGAAGCAGCAGGATATTTATGATAATATTTTGATAAATGCTTATAAATTGTTATATACGGATAAAGATATTAGTAAAAAAATATATATAAATGCTATAAAATATTTAAATTTTAAGAATATAAAGCAGGCAGAGAAATTTTTTATATTATTAAAGAATAATAAATTTTTCGGACTCGAATCACTATTTTTTCTTGGAAAAATAAATTTAATTCAGGAAAAAGATAAATCGGCATTTGACCTGTTTAGAAAATATATAATAAAGGCGGATTTGAATTACTTAACTTTGCAAAGCGGAAAATATATAAAGAGAATCTTTAATAAAGAATATTTAATTAAGAACAGATTTATTAAATATTTTTTAGGAAGCTATGAAAAAATTCGTGTTAAAAAAGATATTATATACGGAAAAAAATATAAAGATGTAGAACAGGATAAAGATTTTAAAATAATGAAAATATTTTTCGATAATGGATTAACATTTGAAGGAAAGCTGCAATTGTATATTTTAAAAAAGAGATATAAAAAGGGACGGAGAAAGTTATACTATACACTTCTTGATTATTTTAATAAATCTCATATAATAAATGAAGCATTAAATTTACGAATTATACTTTTGAAAAAGGAAGGAGTATATAAGAAAATTTTATTTTTTGATAACAAAGATTTAAAACATTTTTTTCCGGTATATTATTCAAAATATCTTGATAAAATTATATCTGGTTATAAAGTAAAAAAAAGTTATGCCTACAGTTTAATATATGCAGAAAGTTTATTTAATCAGGAAGCTACTTCTCCGGATAATGCGATGGGTCTGTTTCAATTAATTCCTTCTACAGCAAAACTTGTTTCCAGGCAAATAGATTACAAAAATGAATCATATTATCATGCAGTATATAATGCGCATCTTGGTTTAAAATATTTATCAGTGTTATTAAGAAATTTTGATAATAATTATATTTTTGCTCTTTCAGCCTATAACGCCGGGGGACGGAGGATTAAAAGATGGATTAAAGAGTATTCGTATAATAATGAGTGTAGAGAATGCTTCATAGAATTAATCCCTTTTACTGAAACAAGAAATTATGTAAAGAAGATATTATTTTATAAGTATTTTTATAACAAACTCGGAATAAAATAACACTGTAATCTGATCGATGTAAGGGACGGAGGATTAAAAACGGTTTTTACAAAAAAGATTATTTTTCTATAAAAATATGTTGAATCTAAATGTATAATTATTTATATTAATAGAATTTTAAAACCACCTTCATACCCCTTGACAAATTTAATAATGTAATTATATAAATAACAGAAATTATGAATAAAGGAGGTGATACTATGAGTATAATTAATTGGGATCCATTTAATGAATTAGCAGAGATTCAGAATTCAATCAATAAGATTTTTGATGAATCTGTGTTGCGAAAAGGAAAGAAGAATCGGGATATTTCTTATTGGGAACCTGCGATTGATATAATTGAGAAGAAAGATAAATATATAATAAAAGCAGAGTTTCCAGGCATTCCGAAAGAAGATATTGATATAAATGTATCGGATAATGTTTTAACTGTAAAAGGTGAGAAAAAACAGGAGAAAGAAGAGAAAGATACTAACTATTACAGAAGTGAAAGAGTATATGGTTTATTTCAGCGCCAGCTTGTTTTACCGCCTGATGTTGATGCTGAAAAAATAAAAGCAAATTATAAAAATGGTGTTTTGGAAATAGAAATACCAAAAGGGGAAAAAGCGAAACCTAAAAAGATCAGTATATCATAAAAACGGTAACTATATTAAATAAATTTTTTGAAAAGGACGGCTTAATGCCGTCCTTTTTTATTTTTTAATGTTTCACGTGAAACAGTTTTGTTTCTATCTATATTTCTTATTCCTTCCTGGATAAATAATAGGGGAGGGACGGAGGATGATTCTATGATATTGCGTAAATTTAATAAAGTATAATTCGGGAAATATTTATTATTATTTGCTCTCATAAATGTTTTATTAATAATTTTAAGTTCTTTGATTTTGTAGATTGTACAACTGAGTTGTTTGTTAAAGCATATGGATTAAATATATATCGCTTCTTTAGCTTTTTGTTTGGTATATTGCAGATTTATGAATAATATGTATTATCAGTGCATTCTAAAAAATTAAATAACCTTATTTTAGTTCTTTTTTGTGTTGAAAATATAATCTGCCTTTAAAATACATATGACTCAGTGAGTATAATTTCACATCCTGAAAAATATTATGTTTGTTTATTTCAGTATATGTTAACCCGCATCTCTCCCTCATCAATACTAAAAAAAGAAGACGTATCCTCTTCCCGGCACGACTCCTTGTGTCTATTTTCCCAATATCTATACCTTCTGTCTTTAAAAAATATTGCTCTAATTCGTCTACTCCTATGAATCCCCATTCATTCTCCCGTCTCCGCGGTGCAGGCCTGTTATCCGCTTCTCTCGTTTCTATCTCCCTCTCTATATCTTCTTCAAACCTGTCTTCACCTATTATTTCCCCAAATCTTGTGTTCTTTATTCCCTCCTTTATATTAATATCCCACTTTGTTGTTTCATTGTTTGTATCTATACTGATTAGATTATCTATATAAGTATAATCTATGAATTTGTTGTTGTCATTTAGATCTTGATTAATGCTTGAAAATTCATATTCAAAAGGGGATTGAACTATACCTGCCCGCACAGGATTCATAAGAGTATATAAAATAGCTGTTTTAAGGTATATTTCATTCTGGATTAATGTGGATTTGTATCTGTCTTGAAAAAGATAACCTCTACCGCCATGCTTTTTTCTGAAATATAAAGCATATTCACTGTTTAATTGACGCATAAAATCGGACATTTTTTCAGATGTATTTTGTAAAATAATATGATAATGAGTATCCATAACAACATAAGCGAATATTTTAATTTTAAGAAGAGCGGCTTTAATGTGAAGAAGATGAATAAAGAATAATTTGTCGTTTTTGTTGGTAAAAATAACAGAACCATTTAAGCCTCTGTTCATAACATGGTGAAGAGCGTTTTTAAAAGTAAATCTTCTCATTCTCATTTTTTAATACCTCCTAAATATTTAAATTTTACTTTTAATCTATATAATATTATACAAATTTTTTTGGCATTTTTTTTAAACTTTTTTAATTTTTTTTTATTTTTTTTGAGTAGGGACGGAGGAAGATTTTGAGTATTTATTGAGGGATAAAAGTAATATATGGAATTATAGGTATACAACAAAAGCAAATTGATATAGGCAGAAGTGTATGCATTATAGGGTATTTATAGAGAGAAATATATAAAATACCTACAATCTTCCTCCGTCCCTCATTATATCATTTCATCACTCATTAGACGTTAATTATAATTAAGTTATCTAATTGTACAAAGGGATGTGGGATATACAAAAACATCCTCCGTCCCCTGAATTTCAATATATGCGAATATGATAAAGAGTGAATGATAAAATAATAAGGCGATCTGTTGATGAAGAAAATAGAAAAAAAAGTTGATATTTAATTTATACATTGTAAACTAATTAACATGAAAAATATTACAGTTATAGCAATAGTTTTATTTTTTACAGTAGGTATTATTTATGCAGGAAACAGAGCGGAGTCAGTTGAGAATAATATAATAATATCTGTAGCATATCTTGAGGATCCCAGATTACCGTCTATATCAGATAAAGATATTAAAGAGATAATCACAGCAGCGCAGGAAGAATTTAAAATAAAATTTGGAGTAAAAAATATATTTTTTAAATATAAAAACAAAGAAAATATAAATCGTTTTTTTAGAAGATATTTAAAGAAGAATTCAGAATATTATAAGAGATTATCTAAACATAAATTAAAACTTTTCAGCAACAGTATAGATTATAAACCGTTCAAGGCAGATATAATTAAGTTTTTAAGAAAACACTGGAAGTTAATTGATTTAAAGGAGTTTGTACCAATTGAGAAAAGGGGGAGCATAAAAAGTTACGATGATTTTACAAAATATTTATTTAAAGAATATTTAAAAAAGATAAAAGCATTAGAAAGATTAAGATTAAAGAATGGCAAATATATTATAAGCAGAAAAAACAATATAATAAATTCGTATATAAATTGGTTAACAGTGATGTACTTTCAGGATAAGTATGATATAGTATTTAGTAATACATTAATAGTTTATGACGATATAGCGGCACCGTATCCGCATGCTGTGTTAAGGTATGCCAAGGTAGGGGGAAGTTCTTTTGAATCACCTAAGCGTAGATTATTTGACGGGACTTCTGCAATGGTTAATTTATTTGAGATGTTGACGCCGTTAAAATATTTTAAGCCGAAGACAAGTGAAAAAAACATTGACCGTCATACATGGAATAAAATAATCGGAAGTTTTATTATGGCACATGAAATGGGACATATGATATATTTAATACCGGATGTTTATGATCATCCTAAAGGATGTTTAATGGATTCTTCTTTTAACAATATGGATTATTATAAAGGATATCTCACACTACAGAAATATCCGTTTGAATGTCCGAAATGTAGAGTATGGGTAGATGCAAGAAATTCTCATTTTTTAGGAGATAAATTATATAAGGAGAAAAAATATGACGATGCAATTTATCAATATAAAATTGCTGCAAAGAGAACTCCTAAAAAACTTGATATAGATTATAATGAATATATATCTCTTATATATTTTAAGATTGCACGATGTTATTATAAATTAAATAATTTAAAGAGAGCAAAATTTTATTTAAATAAATCATTGAGTTTAGATAACAATAATAAATACAGTCATAAATTAGAGAGAGAGATAAATGCAGAAAAGTACTAAGTTTTTAGTTTGGATTTTTGTTTCAATTTTTATAATCTATACAATAGGATTTCTAATCAGATTTAATTTCCGCACACCGTATTATATGGTTTTTATTGTTCCAAATCATGGTGGAATAAATGCACCTGCATCAGCTACAAACGGGGACTGGTATAATCCTGTACTTAACAGATATATGCAGCCGTATAAAGAGGGGTTATATTATAACGGCATATCCGAGTTCGGCAAGTTATTAAAATTAAGTTATCGTATAGCAAAGACATTGGAAAAGACAAAGCATAATTCTGAATGGAAAGAATTTAAAGATATTCTAATTAAATACGGGAAAAATAAAGAGTATGATAAAATTATACTTGATCCGGAACTTACTAAAAAAGAAAGTTATAAATCATTAAGGCGTGAAAGCGATGTTAATAAATTTTTCAGGATAATGGATTTTTATAAAAAAGGAATCTTCGGTGGACGAAAAAAAGGTATAATAAGTTACATAAATAAATTTAAAGCAGAATTTGTAATAACGCTTGATTTGAATTACGGTGGAGAAAATGATAACAGTATTTATACGATATTAACTCCGTCATACAATTTTTATAATTATGTTCGTAACAAGATAATAGAAAATGAATTAGAGTTTGATAAATATACTAATATAGTAAATAATTATTCGGGCAAAACGCACGAAGAAAAAATTAAGAATATAATAAGAGATACATGGTTATATTTTACAGGTCATTTACCTGATAAAACTTTACTATCTTCAGATACTAATAAATTTATAGGTTTAGGTTATAATATGGTAACATGGGATTGGAATGACGGAAGCAGGTGGTACAAGCATTATGAAGATAAAGATGAATATCCATGGTATAATATATCGTTAAAAAAATTTATACCCGGCGGTGAATTCTGGGAAAAAGAACAAAGCAGTTATGAATTATGGAAAAGAGAAAAGAGTAACTTTGACAGAGGCGATGTTTATTATGCCGCAGAACAGTTTTTGAATATTATGAAGAGCTTACTTAATAATAAAAATTTACGGTTCAGCAAACCGGTTTATAGTTTTAATCCTTTTACATTATATACAACTTCTATTGTTATTAATTTAAATCTGGGTTCAATTTATGATAAGAATAATGTTCTTTTTTCTGAAGAAACATTAAATAAATTAAAAAATGCACTTGCACTCGGGTTTTATTCAATATGTAACGGATACGAACTGAAAAACGGTTATAAGATACAGAAAATAGATTTTTTAAAATATCAAGAAGAT
>CAYQNP010000124.1:0-19619 GCA_964418785.1 uncultured Spirochaetia bacterium
TTTGCTTTTTGTAGAATTTATGTAAGTATAATAAATCAAGGGTTTATTATTAATTTTCATAAGTAATTTTTCCGGGAGTCTGGTAGAATGTAGCCTTGCAGGTATTATTCCTATAATTTTCATTTTTTATATGCCTTTAATATTTTTTTTATTATTATGCTTGTAGAGTAATTTTTAATTAAATCTACTAAAACAACTTTGCCGTTATGTTTTTCAACAGCCCTTTTTTCAATTATCTGGCTCATATTATAATCACCGCCTTTTATGTGAATATCCGGCTTAACATAAGATACGATTTTTCTCGGATCCTTTTCATTGAATATTACTGCTGCATCAACGGGCTTTAACCCTGTTATTAATTCTGCTCTTGCAAATTGTGAAAGAATAGGTCTTTTGTCGCCTTTATTTTCTTTTACAGATTCGTCACTGTTTATGCCGACTATCAATACATCTCCAAATGTTTTTGCTTTTTCCAGATATCTCAGATGGCCTATGTGAACAATATCAAATACACCGTTTGTAAAAACTATTTTTTTCTTCTTTTTGTGTAAGGATTCTGCATATTCTCCAATATCATCATAAGTATAAAAAATTTTACTTTTAAAGTCTTCCTGAAGAATCCACTTTGCAGCCTGATTAATGTTTTTTACTGTTTTATCCGGTTTATAAGTTAATTCTGAGATATTATATTTTTTTGAATTAATGAGAATACACTTTTTTACACCTGCATTGTAACCGGCTCCCATATCGCTTTCGCTGTCGCCTATCATATATGATGCAGATAAATCTATATTAAAATCTTTCGCAGCTTTTAAAAGCATTCCGGGCTCAGGTTTCCGAAATTCTGCTCCTTTTAAATATTTTTTGTATATAGAGTTTTTGTGGTAGGGAGCATAATATACTCCGTCTATTTTCACACCTTCTTTTCTTAATATGTTTACCAGTCTTTGATTGATTTTTTTTAAAGTATTTTCCGTAAAATAACCTCGTGCTATGCCGGACTGATTTGTAACTATGATTAGCAGAAAACCTTTGCTTTGAAGCTGTTTTAAGCCTTCTATTGTATTGTTTAATACCTCTATTCTTTCCGGAGTATCAATATAATGTGTGTCTTTGTTAATTGTTCCGTCGCGATCTAAAAATACTGCTCTATTCATTCTTATTCTTCCTTTAAAGCATTGATAAGTTTTTTTCTTGTAATTATGGTTGTTCCTATCTCTCCTACTACAATACCTGCTGCATAGTTTGAAAGAATAGCAGATTTTTCAACACTTAGTCCGCTTGCCAGTGCAGCGGTTGCTGTGCTTATAACTGTATCTCCTGCTCCTGTTACATCATATACTTTTCTTGCACTTGTCGGTATATGCTTCGGCTTTTTCCCTTTTTCAAATATGCTCATACCTTCACTTGATTGAGTTATAAATAATGATTTCAGATTTAATCTTTTCATTATTCTTTTACCGGTCTCGTAAACTTCTTCCTGCGTTTCCAATTTTACATTCATTGCTTTTGAGGCTTCAAAATGATTTGGAGTTATAAGGGATACATTTTTATAATAGAAAAAATGTTCGATTTTTGGATCTACACTTATTATTTTATTGTATTTATTTGCAAGTTTTATAATTGGCTCTATTACAGGCGGAATAATTACGCCTTTGCCGTAGTCTGATATTATTATTGCATCAATCTCTTTTATTCTCTTTTTTACAAATGATATTATTTTTTTTATACTCGGTTCTGAAATCGGTTTGACTGTTTCCCTGTCTACTCTTACGACTTGCTGGTTATGCGCAATTATTCTGGTCTTTAGAGATGTGTATCTTCCTTCTTCTGTAATTATTCCTTCTACATTGACTTTTTTACGGGAGAGATACTTTTTTATAAATCGTGCATTTTCATCTTTTCCAACAACTCCGCAGATTAAAACATTAGAATTTAATCCTATTAAATTGTTCACAACATTAGTAGCACCACCCGGAATTTTCGTTTCCTGTTTGGCAACTACTACAGGAACAGGTGCTTCCGGCGATATCCTGTTTACATCTCCCCAGATATATTCGTCCACCATTATATCCCCAATTACAAGTATGCTTTTAGTTTTAAATGTCTCAATTGTGTTTAATAATTCTTCCTTAATAGAATGTATCATATATTTTTTCCTTTAATATGAGTTGTGTGTTAAAAGTAATAGAAATAAAAAAATAGTCAAATAAAAATTTATATGGGCAGAAAGATGGGGACGGTGCAAAACTTTATATACTTTATGCGCCGAGCCTAAAATCCCGGTACAATTATTTCGGACAAATAATTATTTGCCCATGTAAAACACATAATATCTACCTCCGTCCCCACAAAGTATATAAAGTTTTGCACCGTCCCTCTTTATTTTTATAGAGAAGTTAAATATAATAAAATAGTTGCCAACGGAAAATAGAGGATTATATTTATATTAGATTATTAGTTTAGGTGAAAAAGATGAAATGTAATATATGTAAAAAGAGAGAAGCAACTATCCATATTCAGGAAGTAATAAATAACAATGTTAAGACATTGCATTTATGTGAGGAATGTGCAAAAACTCACGGTTTAAATACAGAATTAATGGATATAGGTTTTAATGTTGTCGATTTCTTTAATAATTATTCAAATACAGATACCGGAATAGCAAATAAAGTTGAGAATAAAATTCCGGGTTTTAAAAAGGTTGATTTAACAGAAGAAATATTTTTTGAAGATGAAGATATAGTATATTGTCCTAAATGCGGAATAACTTACCACCAGTTTTTGGAAACAGGAAAAGCCGGTTGTGGATATTGTTATGTTGCTTTTAAGGATCATGTTAAGAGTATATTACGGCGTGTGCATGGAAGTACGCTTCATGTTGGGAAAGTCCCTGAAAATCTTGAAAAACCGCTTGCTATTAACAGAGAAATAATAAAACTTGATAATAGGTTGAAAATCGCAGTAAAAAATGAAAAATATGAATCTGCTGCTAAGATTAGAGACAGAATAGCTTTTTTAAAGGAGAAATTAAGAAAAGATTATGCAAATAAAGGAAATAAATAAAAATCTTCCTAATTGGATTTTAGATTATAATAAAGAAAGTGAAAAAATAGTAATTAGTACAAGAGCAAGAATAGCAAGAAATATAAAAGGATATCCTTATCTTTATATAATATCTGAAAAAGAGAAAGCAGAGATATTAAAAAAAGTTGAATCTGCTGTAATTAACAGCAGTGCTCTGGGAAATGATATTATTATTTTGAAACTTAATAAAACTTCTAACTCTACAAAGACTTTTCTTAAAGAGAAATTTCTTGCTACTGACTATCTTGTTCAGGGTGACAATAAAGAAGTTATTTTCAATAAAGATATGAACACAGCAATACTCGTAAATGAAGAGGATCATATTAGAATACAGTCTATATGTGCGGGGTTTCATCCGAGAAAAGTTTTTAACATCGTGGCTGATATTGAACGCAAACTTGAAGAATATGTAGATTATGATTTCTATAATGAATTCGGATATTTAACTTCATGTCCTACAAATGTAGGGACAGGGCTTCGAATATCAACAATGGTTCATTTGCCTGCAATTAATTTTATGAAGAAGTTTGATAATATAGTAAAAACTTTAAAATCTTCAGGTTTTACAATCAGAGGATTTGCCGGAGAAGGTTCTGCTATTCTCGGCGATATTTATCAGATTTCTAACCAGTTTACTCTTGGAGTAAATGAAAACAGTATAATATCGCGTATGACAATGGCTGTAAGAAAAATAATTGCACTGGAAAAAAAGTATCAGCATAAAATAAAAAATACGGATGATTTATATAAAATAGTTAAAAATAAAATAATAAGAAGTTTTAATATATTGCGATATTCTAAAACAATAGAGTTAAATGAAGCTTTTGAGCATCTTGCGACTTTAAGATTTGCTTTAGAACTTGAAGTTATTATAAAAGGTGTATCTTATTTATTATTAAATAAACTTTTTATTTTAATTCAGCCAATGCATTTGATGAAATATTATAATATACCAAGAGAAAGATTTGACAAGGAATTGGAAAGTACTTTGAGGGCGAAGTTAATTCGTCAGTTTTTAAGAGGAGAAAAATAATATGTTGGAACAATTTACTGCTCGTGCGCAGCAGATTATAAAAATTTTTGCTCAGGAAGAAGCAAAACGATTAAACAGCGATTCTTTAATGGCAGAACATATATTTCTGGGTATTATTAGAGAAGGTGAAGGAATTGCTGCAAAAATATTATTGTCGTTTGATTTTGATCTGGATTCTTTGAGAGAAGAACTGGAAATAGTTATGCCTAAAGGTTCCAATACTATTTTACTGGGAGAAGTGCCGTTACATCAGAGTGCCAGGCAGGTTATAAAATTTGCGATTGAAGAAGCGCAGGAATTAGAATATTCTAAAGTCGGGACAGAGTTGCTTTTGCTTGGAATTTTAAAAGAAAAAAATAATCAGGCAGCACAAATTTTAATAAGTGAAGGAATAGATGAAGATATAATTAAAGATGAGATATTAAGGATTTTAGGGGAACTTTATCCTGATGATATGCACCACCATCCGAAACGCAAGAAAAGTAAAACACCGTTTCTTGATAAATATAGTAAAGATTTAATAACTCTGGCAAAAAATAATAAACTTGATCCTGTTATTGGAAGGGATAAAGAGATAGAAAGAGTTATTCAGATATTAAGCAGACGAACAAAAAATAATCCTATTTTAATAGGAGAACCCGGTGTCGGAAAAACAGCTATAGTAGAAGGGATTGCATTGAAAATAGCAAAGAATATAGCACCTACTAATTTGTTGAAAAAGAGAATTGTTATACTGGATCTCGCTGCTCTTGTTGCAGGGACGAAATACAGGGGTGAGTTTGAAGAGAGAATAAAAAATGTTTTGAAGGAATTAGAAAAGAATAAGAATATTATAATTTTTATTGACGAGATACATACATTAATAGGAGCCGGCGGTGCTGAAGGTTCTCTTGATGCAGCAAATATGCTTAAGCCTGCTCTTGCTAAGGGTGAAATACAATGTATTGGTGCTACTACTTTAAATGAATATAAAAAGTATATTGAAAAAGATCCGGCTTTGGAACGCAGATTTCAAATGGTTATGGTTCGTGAACCGGATGTGAATGAAACTGTTAATATCTTAAAAGGCTTGAGAAATAAATATGAAGAATATCATAAAATAAAATATACAGATGAAGCAATTGAAGTCGCGGCTTTTCTGGCTCACAGATATATTTCTGATAGATTCTTGCCGGATAAAGCTATAGATTTAATCGATGAAGCCGGGGCAAGAGTTAAAATAAAAAAAATCGATAAGCCTATGGAATTAAAACGGCTTGAGCAGCAGATAGAAATTTTAAATAATGAGAAAACAGCTTTGGTTGATAAACAGTTGTACGAACTTGCAGGGAAAAAACGAGATGAAATAAAAAAATTAGTAATAAAATATAATAAACTTAAAACTCGATGGAAAAAATCACTTGCTCCTGCTAATATATTTGTTACGGATAAGGATATATATACTGTATTGTCAAATTGGACTAATATTCCGGTTGAAGAACTTGCTGAAACAGAAAAAGAGAAACTCTTAAGAATGGAATCAGCCTTACGAGAAAGAGTAATAGGTCAGGACGAAGCAATAAATATTATTTCTCGTGCAGTTCGTAGAGCAAAGGCTAATGTTGGTGATCCCAAAAGACCTATTGGTTCATTCGTTTTTCTCGGTCCAAGCGGGGTTGGAAAAACACAATTGGCAAAATCTCTTGCAAAGTTTCTTTTTGGAAAAGAAGATGATTTAATCAGACTTGATATGAGTGATTTTATGGAGAAGCATAATGTGTCAAGATTAATAGGTGCGCCTCCGGGTTATGTGGGTTATGAAGAAGGCGGGTTATTGACTGAAAAAGTGCGGCGACATCCGTATTCGGTTATTCTTTTTGATGAGATTGAAAAAGCCCACCCGGATGTTTTTAATATATTACTGCAGGTTCTTGAAGAAGGCGAACTCTCTGATAGCCTTGGACATGTCGTTAATTTCAGAAATTGTATTATTATAATGACTTCTAATGCCGGCGCAGAAAAATTGGGGATTGAGAATAATATTGGATTTGAAAATTCAACTGATGATATAAATCAAGAACATAAAGAGATAAAGAATAGAATTAATAAAGAATTAAAGAAAATTTTTCGCCCTGAATTTTTAAACAGATTGGATGATGTGGTTGTTTTCAAACCATTAAGTATGACTGAACTGCGGAAAATAGTTGGGATTTTACTTCTCGAAGTCGAAGAACGATTGAAACAATATAATGTTACTTTAAGGATTAGTAAAAAAGCAAAAGATTATCTAATAAAGAAAGGCTATAATAAGACTTACGGAGCAAGACATTTAAAGAGGGTTATTCAAAGGGAGATAGAGGATTCTCTTGCTGTAATGATACTTGAAAATAAAGTAAACAAAAATCAGGTTATAAATATAAAATTAAAAGATAATCAGCTTATCTTTTCACCGGTAAATAGTAAACGTAAAACCGGCAGAAAAAAGAATGAAATAATTCTTGCAGAACCGCATGATATAATCGTAAAAAAATAGTTAAGTTTAATGAGAAAGAGCCGATAATAATAATGGGTAGTTTTAATGACTCCTCCTCAATAATAGATTATGTCTGCGAGTCAAATCTGACTCGCTTTTTTTTTATTTTTCGGATTTAGAAAAAAAATCTTAATGATTAAATCAAGATTGAAAATATTTGTTGTAGCGTTTTCTTATATAGTTTATCACATGGTTTATTTATAAAAAATTTGACTTTTAATTTAAATAATATATTATATATTAAGTTATTGGGTTGTTTAAAACAGGGAATAAGAAACATGGGGGGGATGAATATATATGTAGAGGATTGCAGTATGGGTAGTAAAAAAACTATTATTTTAACAGATAATATACGACTTCATAAAGCGTTATTACCCGTATTAAAAAAGCGGAATTTAATTTTAGAAGAAGATATAAAAGAGATAAGTAATTTGAACTATATAAAGACTTTAATAAGTATAAAAAAAAATACAAGATTTATTCAGGAAGGGTTTAGTAAATTTATAAAAGAGAATCATAGTACTCCATTGGCTATAGTTATAGATTATAGAATAAATCCTGACAAAGATAATCCAAGAGCAAAAGCTACATTCCCGTTATGCCGATCTTTTATTTTAACGAGTGCCATATTAAATACAATACCGGATTTAGAATATAATAAGTATAATTACATATGGGTTGGTGCACCAACAGATTTGAAAGTTTTTGAAATTTTTCATAAATATCCGCATATGATTTTTAAAAATTTAGTAAAAAGTTATCCTTCACTCGATAAAATATTAAACAGATATGCTAATGATTTAGAGCATACACAATCATTATTCTCTTTTGATTATTTAATAATAGATAATATAAATAATGATGTTACACCGGCAGTAGATAAATTTGAAAAGATTATAGATAAAATATTACAAACTCACGAAAAAGAGAAGATAGTAGAGCAGACAAAAGATCAAACCCCTATTATGAGCGGAGAATTTGAGCCTGCAAAAGTCTTGTTTAAAATTTCTGATTCTCGCCTGTATGTTGACGGCAAATTGTTTAATATAGAAAATAATTCCAGATTTAACAAATATAAAGAAAATGTGATTTATATTGTAGGACATTTTGTACAGTCTACGAGTCGTCAGGTATCAGATAATCTTACCAAATTATTAATAAATGATTTGCCTAAAATTAAAAAAGTTACTCCTGATATTCCTATTAATATAAGCGTAAACAGTCATACAATAGTTGATGGCTCCACTGCGCCTGCTTTGTCTGTATTAATAGGTACTAAATTAAGTCAGTTTAAGAATATAAAAATTTTAACCAGTAAAGATAATCTTGCAAAGTTCGAAAAATCACCCGGCTTTATAACTCTAAAAAAATATATTAAACTGGAACATTAGTTTACATTAAATTCAGTAATATCTGCCAGCCGGGTTAGTGTTTTGTCTTTTCCGAAAAGAAGCATAATTCCGAGTAAGTCCGGCGATACTAGTCTCCCTGTAAGAGCAACCCGGATAAATTGATAGAAATCCCGTCTTTTTACCTCTGCTGTTTCGCTTAATTTTTCCAGTTCTGCAGTTAAAGTCTCTTCTTTCCAGTCAGCAGATGATATCTTATTTAAGCCGGTTATAATTAGTTTTCCGAGTTCCCGGTAATCTATTTTTTTTAATAATTTGTTTATTGCTTTTTCGTCTATTGAAATTTTTTTGAGGAAAAAATAGTCGGAATAAATCAAAATATCGCTTAATAATTTTAATCTGTCTCCTACAAGTGTTACTATATTTTTAAGATAAGAAAAGTTTTCTTTGCTAAAAGTTTCATCTATTAATCCTGCTTTTACTAGGAAAGGAATTACTGCTTTTGTTCTTTCTTCGATGTCCATTTTTTGTATGTAGATTCCGTTAAGCCATTGTAATTTTTTAAAATTAAAAACAGCCGGATTTTTGCTTACTTTTTCAAGAGAGAATTTTTCTATGAGTTCGTCTATGCTGAAAATTTCCTGTGAATCATCATACCCCCATCCGAGTCTTGCAAGATAATTTATTAGAGCGCCCGGAAGATATCCTTCTTCTTTAAATTGTTGAACTGCTGTTGCTCCGTGCCGTTTGCTTAATCTTGTTTTATCTTCTCCAAGTATCATCGGTAGATGCGCAAATTCAGGTATATTAAAATTAAGTGCTTTATAAATTAATATCTGTTTTGGAGTGTTGGAGATATGGTCGTCTCCTCTTATAACATAAGTGATGTTCATTAATGCATCATCAATAACTACTGCAAAATTGTATATCGGATAACCATCACTTCTTCTTATAATAAAGTCATCATATATATTGGTATTTATACTTATCTCTCCTCGTACAGGATCATTAAAAGTTATAGTTTCCCCGGGTTCTACCTTTAATCTGATTACAAAAGGTTTATTTGCTTTTAGATTTTTATCTATTTCTTCTTTGCTTAAATTTCTGCATTTTCCGTCGTATTTATACTGTTTTCTGTTTTTCCGGGCTTCTTCCTTTTTGATTTTTAATTCTTCAGGAGTGCAGAAACATCTGTATGCTTTCCCTTCATCGAGTAGCTGTTCTAAGTATTTATTGTAAAGTTCTAATCTTTGAGATTGAAAGTAAGGTCCGTGTTCTCCGTTAATTTCAGGACCTTCATCCCAATTTAAACCAAGCCATTTCATTCCGTCTAATATAGCGTTTATTGATTCTTCTGTTGAACGCTCTGCATCAGTATCCTCGATTCGTAAAATAAATCTTCCCTTTTTCTGTTTTGCATATAACCAATTATATAATGCTGTTCTTACTCCGCCTATATGCAAATATCCTGTTGGCGACGGCGCAAATCTTGTTCTAATCATTTTTTTAACTCCGTTTTAATTTTTTGCTAATATAGATATAATTTTTTTTAAAGTCAACAGGAACATAAAAATTGTTAATTGTGTGCTGAGACATCATTATTAGGATAAGTATTTAATAATTTGTTAAAAGAAATCACACATATGTTATTTTACTTATTTTTTTCTTGAAATTATTTCTTACCATTATATAATTGTGCTATGGTTCGGTTTATCACGGTAATATTACTTGTTTTTTTCGGATTTAGTTTGCTTGAAGCTGAGAACAGTAGTTTAACTAATAAAGTTGAATATAAAGTTAAGAGCGAGGTTTTTCCGGAAGAATCTAAAGTAAAAGAGTATTTAAAAAAGCGTGAAAAGAGAGAGGAAAAAGAGAATAAAGAAAATGAAGAATCATCTGTGCGCAGATTTGAAATAATGTTCTTTTCTTCCGGCACAATAGTTTATTTAAGCAGTATGTTGTTTTTAAAATTATTTGCAGAAATAACCACAGGGTATTCTTCAGAATTGCCTGATGAATACTGGTATTATATAGGTGTGAATTCAGTAGGGATTGGGCTTTATATTGCAATAAAAGATTATAAGGAAAACAGAATCGAGAAAAGAGTTGAAAACTTAAAGGAAAAGAATTATAAATTATCATTATTAAATATTAAATTTTAAAAATGCAGGAGAGTTAGAAATGGAATACGGATCAACATTAAATTTACCGAAAACTAAATTTTCAATGAAAGCAAATTTAGCGCAGCGGGAACCGGAGTTTATTAAAGAATGGGAAAAAAGCGATTTATATAATAAAATATTGGATAAAAATAAAAACAGCGGTAAGAAGTTTATCTTGCACGATGGACCTCCGTATGCAAACGGACATATACATCTCGGGCATTCTTTAAATAAAATATTAAAAGATATAATATTAAAATATAAGTCAATGAGCGGTTATTATTCGCCATATGTTCCGGGTTGGGATTGCCATGGTCTTCCTATTGAATTACAGGTAATAAAAAAGTTAAAAGGCAAACAGGTAACTCAGGATGAGTTGAGAAAAAAATGCAGGGAGTATGCAAAAAATTTTGTTGCTATTCAGAAAGATGAGTTTAAACGCCTCGGTGTATTCGGAGATTGGGATAACCCTTATCTCACTTTATCTAAAGAGTATGAACAGGCTATTGTTGACAGTTTTAATAAATTGGTAAAAGAAGGTTATGTTTACAGAGATTTAAAACCTGTTTACTGGTGTCCTTCGTGTCAGACCGCTCTGGCAGAGGCTGAAGTAGAGTATGAAAATCATTCAACCCCGGCTATAACTGTAAAATTCCCGTTAAAGAGTAATAGTTTTGATAAACCTGCATATTGGCTAATATGGACAACTACGCCCTGGACTTTACCGGCTAATGTTGCTATCTGTATTCACCCTGAAGAAGAGTATGTTAAATTACTGGTTACAAATATTTCTTCCGATAAAGAAGAATATTGGTTTATGGCTAAAGCATTAACAGAAACATTGATAGAAGGGAGTGATTATAAGGTAGTCAAAGAAGAACCGTTGTCTCAGGAAGAGGCAGAAAAATTAACAGCATTGCATCCTTTTCTGGAGCGTGATTCAAAAATAGTTTTTGATAAATATGTTTCAATGGAAACAGGAACAGGTTGTGTGCATATTGCTCCGGGACATGGTGCTGAGGATTACTCTATAGGTTTAAATTATAATCTCCCGATTTTATCCCCTGTTGACAATGAAGGAAAATTTACAAAAGATGTCGGAGTTGAAGATTGGATTGGCAAAAATGTATTTGAAGCTAATTCCGATGTTATAAAATTATTAGCTGAAAAAGGGTTGCTTGTCAAAAAAGAGAATCTGGAACATAGTTATCCGCATTGCTGGAGATGTAAAAGTCCTATTATTTTTCGCTCAACATATCAGTGGTTTTTAAATGTTGATCATAAAGATTTAAGAAAAAAATCAATTGAAGAGATTGCTAAAGTAAAATGGATTCCTAAATGGGGTGAAGAACGACTTGGAAATATGCTTAAAGACAGACCGGATTGGTGTCTTTCCCGACAGCGATCATGGGGTGTCCCTATCCCTGCTCTCTATTGTAAAGACTGCGGTGAAGTTATAATGACTGAAGAGACTATTAATTATTTTAGTGAACTCGTGAAAAAGGATAGTGTTGATGTCTGGTTCACCAAAACAGCTGAAGAGTTACTGCCTGAGGGATTTAAGTGCCCTAAATGCGGTTCTAAAAATTTTAAAAAAGAAACAGATATACTTGATGTCTGGTTTGATTCCGGTGTTAGCCATATTGCAGTTCTTGATAACAGAGAAGAATTGGAATCTCCTGCTGATTTATATCTTGAAGGTTCGGACCAGTATAGAGGCTGGTTTCAGTCTTCTTTATTGCCGTCTGTTGCTTTGAAAAATGTCCCTCCGTATAAAACGGTTCTGACTCACGGCTTTACACTTGATGCTGAAGGAAAAGCTATGCATAAAAGCGCCGGTAATGTTATATCCCCTTTTGAAATAATAAAAAAATACGGTGCTGATTTATTGAGATTATGGGTCTCTTCTCTTGATTATAAAGATGATATGAGAATCGGTGATGAAATTTTAAAGCGGCTTGTTGAAAGTTACAGAAAAATAAGAAATACTTTTCGTTATATACTCGGAAATATAAACGGATTTAAAGAAGAAAATATTGATTATAATAATCCGGAAAATTTTGACGACTTTGATAAATGGATTCTCGTAAAACTTTATAAGTTTCAAAAAAAAGTTTTACAGGCTTATGAAAATTTTGAATTTCATACAATATATCATAATGTTGTAAATTTTTGTTCTGTAACTTTAAGTAATCATTACTTTGATGCTCTTAAAGACAGACTCTATATAGAACCTGTGGATTCATTTAAAGGTAAATCAAGCAGATATGCGTTAATAAAAATATTTAAAGTTATAGTAAAAATACTTGCTCCTGTTTTGTCTTTTACAAGTGAAGATGCCTGGAAAGTATATTTGAAGGAACAGGGAAAAGAGTTTGAAAGTATACACCTTCAGGATTTTGAAAATTTTGAAATAGATGAAGAAAAGTTTGCAGATGCTGAAAAAAAATGGGATGATATTTTTGAAATACGGGAAGAAGTAAATAAGGCTCTGGAATCTGCAAAAAGGGAGAATTTTATAGGTCATACACTTGAAGCAAAAGTAATTCTTTCTGCAAAGAAAGATAGTGTAAAGAGACTTCTTGACGAAAACAGGGATGTATTACCGTTTGCATTTATTGTTTCTCAGGTTGAGATATCAGATATAACAGAAGAGAATAAAAAATATTATTCTGAGAATGATAATATTGCTGCAAGTGTGGTAAAAGCAGAGGGTGAGAAATGTGAAAGATGCTGGAATTATTCTGTAACAGTAGGAGAAGACAAAGAGCATCCGGGTTTATGCAGCCGCTGTCGTGCTATTCTTAATAGGGACGGTGCATAACTTTATTAACAATATGATAAAAATAAAAGAGTACTACAAATTCAGCACCTTTGATAAATATATCTTGAAGGAATTTATACGCCCTTATCTGGGGTCTATTTTTTTAATTGTTATAATGGTGCACCTGACTGAAATTATGGAAAAACTGGATTTTTTTATGAAACATCATATTACTTTTGCTGAAATCGTTAAGTATTATATGTATAAATCTCCGTTTTTAATATTAGAATATTCACCTATTGCAGTTTTGTTTGCAGTTGTTTTTTCATTGGGAATGCTTGCGAAAAATAAGGAGATTATAGCCATTATATCGGGCGGAATAAGTTTTCAGCGGGTTGTAGCCTATTTGTATATATTCGGTTTTCTGTTCAGTCTCTTTTTAATAGGATTTAATGATATAATTGTTGTTCATTCTCAAGAAAAAGCAGATGAGATGTACAAAAAGTTTAAGAATATAAGGTCTTCTTATGACAGACGCAATTTCAGTATGTATGGGAAGCATAATTTTCTTTATAATATAGGATATTTCAGTTATCAAAATCAGGAATTAAGTAAAGTTCAGGTATTAAGGACAACTCCGTTAAAAGATAAAATTTTATTTAGAATAGATGCAAAAAGGGCTGTGTGGAATAAAACTAAAAAAAAGTGGGTGTTTTATGACGGGGTAATAAGATATTTTAATAATAACGGGGATATTGACAGAATCGAGAAATTTTCAGAGAAAGAAGTAAAAATACCTGAAACTCCTGCTGATTTTGCTTATGAAAATAAGTCTATAGATAAGCTTACTATTAAAGAGGCATTAGAGTATATAAATAAACTGAAAATAAAAGGCTTCTCATATCAAAAAGAGCTTGTAGATTTTCATTTAAAATTTTCATTTCCTTTTATGTGTTTTATTATGCTGTTATTAGGTGCACCGATGAGTTTTTATTCAACAAAGAGTGTTGTTATATTAAGTATAGGTCTTGCTTTACTTGGCGGTTTTCTATACTGGATAATATTGGGAATATTTTTGTCATTGGGGAAAAACAGCGTTATTCCTCCGTTTTTGGCTACCTGGGTTGCAAATATTGTGTTTCTGGCAGCAGCATTATATATTCATAAAAGGATTCCCGGGTAATAGGTTATTCATAGGGAATAGGATCAGTCATTCCTGCATTTTTAAAAGCATTAAGTCTGCGTAAACAGGAATCACATTTTCCGCAGGCTTTATCATTATTTACATAGCAGCTCCATGTATATTCAAAAGGTGCATTTAATTTATTGCCGAGTTTTACTATTTCAGTTTTATTTAAATCAATAATAGGAGTAACAATTTCTATGTCTCCGAGTTTGGTGCCGGTTTTTATAACCTGATTAAAAGCATCATAAAATTCTTTTCTGCAGTCCGGGTATCCGGCTGAGTCTTCAGCAACAGCACCTATAAATATTTTTTTAGCATTAATAACTTCTGCCCAGGATACTGCAGCAGAAAGCAAATTTGCATTTCTAAATGGCACATAAGTAACAGGAACTCCGTTTTCACTTAAGCCCGTGGGCACATCAATATTATTATCTGTTAAAGCAGACCCCCCGATTTTATTTAAATGCTCAAAACTGATAATTAGTTTCTCTTCTACATCGTAAAAATCTGCGAGTTTGTGAAACATTTCAAGCTCTTTTTTTTCAGTCCTTTGCCCGTAGTTTATATGAAGAAAACAGGGTGTAAATTCCTGATTTGCAACAGCAGCAGCAACACAACTGTCCATACCGCCGCTTACCAGAACAACAGCTTTCTCTTTCATAAGTCCACCTTATAAATTTAATTTTTGTTTTAATATTTTAGGAATATTATTTTTATCTTCTTTATAAAGATTTATTAATTTCTTATTGTGTTTTTTATATATTTTCTGTTTCCATTCGGTTTTCTGGTCGTAGTTTTTATTGCCTCTCATTCCCCAATATTCTATATAAATATCATATTCAGGAAGATAAAAATCAGGCCGAATAGATGTGGGTTGGAAAAAAGAGAATCTCGTTGGTTTGTCGTAAATATATTTTATATTATTATCATAAAGAAAATCTGCAATAATAACTTCCCCTCTTGATTGCACATTATCCCCTCTTTTAGTCTTTAATTTTAAACCTGCTTGTAGCTTTTTCTTCCATTTAATATTTTTTGCTATTGAAGCAATAAATCCTGCAAGCACTAATAGAACTATTAAATAAATCTCTAAGTTTTGCATATTAAGGTTCCGGATTCTCAAAGTATTTTGAAATAAAATTTTCTAATTTTAATTTCTGTGTTGGCAGTATTTCAGTAATTTCTAACCCTATTATTGCGTTGTTCTTGTGCAGTATTTTTCTTTTTACTTCTCCAATAAAATTACATAATTCTTTCCCGAGAGTAATAACTTTTACTTTTATTTTTATATCAGTATCCAGATGTTCTATAAGTAATTTATCTTCTGCAAGCATTCCTATACCTGCAAGGCTGATATCATTTACTTTTAGTTGAATAGAATCATTTTCCGCTGTTGAGTTTAATTTGGCTTTAATCATTGCTTCTACAAAAAGATTGACTATATTTCCTATATTATTTACTTCCGGTTTGGTGATATTTTTTTTTGTGTTTGCTACACGTATATATCCGAGAAAGTTTTTCTCCAGTATGATGGGATAATATATTTCTGATATGATATTTATTTTTCTGTAGTAGTTTATTCTGTTTAAAATATACTGCTCAATCTTAGAATCGGATACATTTTCATTTTTTAATAAGTCAAAATAATTTTTATAAGAGACTATTTACGGATAGTATACATTTTGCAGATATGAATTTTTTAAGAATGTATTGCTGATAAAAAAAGGCTTATGAGTTATTTTAATAATTCTGCTTATTATATTTCGTTCATCCGGATGAGTTGTAAGTTTTATGTCTACTTTATCATAAATCTTACTGAGTTTTAATATTAGTAATTTCAGGATTTTTTTTATATCAGGAACATCTTTTTTGTATTCTTCGTAAATTTCTTTAAGTCCTTCTATATCTGTAGTATTTGTTAAAAAGAAATACTCTTTTGTTTTCAGTGTGATTACTTTGATATTTGCTCTTACATCGTATCCTTTTAAGTTATATCTTTTAAATCTCCTTTTTATGTGTAGAAATATTTTTTCCGGGACATCAAGATATATTCCTGTTTTGTCGGATTTTATAACAGTAGTTTCAAAGTAATAATATT
This sequence comes from uncultured Spirochaetia bacterium, assembly GCA_964418785.1. Classification (GTDB taxonomy): domain Bacteria; phylum Spirochaetota; class JAHITG01; order JAHITG01; family CAYQNP01; genus CAYQNP01. The sequence goes on from CAYQNP010000124.1 coordinate 16,192, forward strand.
TTTCGGAATTAATAAAGTTAATAACTACTTTTTTTTCAAGATTTTGTATTTTAAATTTAGAGAAAAACAAAAAATAATTGTCTGTTACTTCATTAATAAAACCGGAAAATTCATTAAGGTTATTTCTGAGCCGCACGAGATTTTCAGCCCGTTTAAGAAGTTCGAGCATATTTTTTATTTTATTTTTATCAGTAATTTCTTCAAACATTTAAAAATCCTTCTCTTTAGTAGTAAAAAAATAGTTGGAGATAGGGGGAGTCGAACCCCCGGCCTCGTCGATGCCACCGACGCGCTCTCCCAGCTGAGCTATATCCCCAATAGTGTACTGTTATTGTATTTTAATGATTTTTTATTAAAAGTCAAGTCGGAATTGAAAAAATATTTTTATTTAAAAAGTCTATTATCTTGTTAACATTTTGCGTTTATTACTTACCATTCTGTGAAATTCGCTGATATTATTTACAATAACTTTATCTTCAAAGAATTCAAGTTTGCCTGTTTTGGCATAATTTTTTAAAACGCGTAAAGTCTTATCAAGAGATATAGCACACATACTTGAGATTTCTTCCGGGGTTAATTTTATCTCGACTGATACTCGTTCTTCAACATTTATTCCTTGTTTTTCAGACATTAGGACCAGAACATCTGCGACTCTATATTCGTCTCCGTCAAGAGTTAAAACCATAAGTTGTCTTTTTGCATCATATATTCTTTTGCAAAATATTTTTAGAAGTTTTAACGCCAGTTGCGGATTGCTCTTTAAAAGCAGTTCGAAATTTTCTCTGTTAAATTCCAGAACTCTTACTTTTGTCAAGGCAATAACTGTAGCACTTCTGGGTTGTTGTTCAAGAATAGCCATTTCTCCGAAAATATCGCCGTCTTCCATTATATCCAGAGTTTTCTCATTATCACCTACTATTTTAGTGATTTGTACCTGTCCGCTTAAAATAAAATAAAAGTTATCACCCGGTTCATATTCGCAGAATATTATCTCTCCCGGGTTATATTCCTTTCCAAACTTCTCAAATAGATTTTCACCTAAATTCATTTTTTTAACCTACTTACAATTTATTTTGTAATTCTTCTATAGCTTTTCTTGCTTTTGAATTTATAGCCTCTTTCGGCGGTGTGTTCATAACTTTCTGATAAAAATTTATTGCTTTTTTGTAATTTTGCATTTTTTCGTAAGATAAAGCAATGTTATATAGGGCATCTTTTAATAAATCTGTTCTCTGAAATTTCTTTATAAGATTTGAAAAAGTTTCAATGGCATCTGTATATTTTTCAAGTTTCATATAAGTTTTTCCTAATTCAAGCATAGCTTTTTCGGCAAATTTAGCAGTTGAAGCATTTTTAAATCTTTTAATCTCCAGAATGCTTTTATATATATTAATTGCATCTTCATATTTTTCCTGTGAGAAAAGGCTTAACCCTTCGTAATATTTTTTGGTAACATCAATCCCTTCCGATTCTTTTTTCAGTACTTCAGGTTTTTCAGGTTCTGATGTAGCAGGTTCTGATGCTCCGAGTCCGCCTAAGTTTTCCAGACCTGAATTTTCTTGTGAGGTCTGAGCAGGCTCTGAAACCGGTGGAGTTGATAACGGTTCGTCCATTGAAAAGAAGTCATCTATGCCGCCGGCGGTATCTGCTGTGCTGCTGATGTTGTCTTCAGGTGGAATAGGCGGTGCCGGTGCAGCAGCTATTGTCTCCTCTTCATTTATTTCAGGGCTATGAGCCAGTGCCGGCTGTTCTGCATATTGAAATTCTCCTCTCTCTATTGCTTCAAGCCTTTTTTTACATTGTTCTACAAAAGGCGTTCCGGGATATTTTTTCAGATAGGTGGAATAAACATATTTCGCCTGATCAATTTTCCCTTTCTTAAGATAATATTCCCCTATGTAAAACATTTCAGTCGATGGTAATTTTGCTTCACCTTTTTTCATCATTTCCTGGACTTTTTTGCCGATTCTGCGCAGTTGATTGCTGAATACTTTTAACATTTTCATCAGTATTCGGAAATTTTTGTAAACAAGATTTTCAAATTCTTCAGGTTTCATTACAAGAACTACGCTTTGGGTCAGCACTTGAGCAGTTGCTTCACGAGGATATTTTCCTAAAACGGATTTTACACCGAAAAATTCTCCGGCGGATATGGGCTCTTTTATCTCTTCATTACTGTCTATTGCTCTGCTTCTTAATACCACTTTTCCGCTTTGAAGAATATAAATATCTGTTGCTTTATCCCCTTCAAAGTAGATGATTGAGCCCGGTTTATATGTTCTTGCTATAGGCAACTTATCATCCCTCCTTATTTACTCTTCAACAGGTAAAAACGGCAAATGTTTTTCGAAGCCTACAAGTTTTCGGATTTTTTTCATTAATTTTACAGGATCAAATACTCCGATTTTTTCTTTGCCGTCTATTTTAAAAGAGTATGTTTTTATTTCAAGTGTATCAAATATATTTCTAAATTCAGCATCGCCGTATAAAGGTTTGCCTTCAAAAATAACAAGCGAAATATCCTTTAATTGAGCATTAACAAGGGTTTTATATGGATTGGAGGCATCTCCTGATACAGCGACAAGATCTGCAAATTTCCCCTCTGAAATAGAACCGATTTTATCATTTATTTTAAACGCTTTTGCTGCATTTACAGTAATTAAATTTATTAAATCTTTATCATCGATTTCAGAGTTATACATCTCTTTAAATATTTTCTTTCCGAATTGAAGTTCGTCTAAAATATTTAATCCGCCTGACATTGGAGAATCAGTGCCAAGAGATACATTGATCCCTTCTTCCAGCCATTTTTTTATGTTCCCCGTTCTATTAAACATATAAACATTTGAATTTGGACACCATACTATGTTTGCGTTCCTTTCAGCAACCTCTTTTATGTCTTTATCTGATAATGCAATAGCATGTATTAATACTGTATGGTCATCAAGGGCATTTTTTTCTATTAAAATATCAATGCCTGCTTCTGACTCTTCGTCATAGCCTTCCTCTATATGAGTTATAAAAGGAATATTATTTTCAACCGCTTTTTTAAATTCAACTTCAATCCCCTCTCCCCATTTTAGGTCATAACTGGAACTTTCATGAGCAAGTGTATAATCTTTAATAACCCGTATAGGCAATATCTTGAGAAAAGGATCATTGACAAAATGAGGTATGTGATCGGAAACCGTAGTTACACCTGATATAAGGTTTCTATAACTGCCTAATAAATATATTTCCTTTGGGGGAATTGCAGAGCGTTCTGCATATACCGGTGAACTTTTTAAATCATTATCCCATGGCAGCCAGTTAAGATATGGTCCCTTTCCTACGCGGGGATAGTAGTTCCCTAAAAGATGGTCATGGGCATTAATCAGCCCCGGAAAAATTATTTTATCTTTTAAGTCAAATTCAGGTATCTCTTTTGA
>CAYQNP010000125.1:0-8875 GCA_964418785.1 uncultured Spirochaetia bacterium
GCTGTTTTATAATAGTGGCAGTGATACAAATGAAAGAGGACTTTATACAGGCGGCCGTTATGCAGATGGCGGAAACTATTTTATATATAAATTGATTGGAAATATTACGAATTTTTACAAAGTAGACTTAAGGATAGGTAATAATTATAAGGTTGAAGTTAGTTCGGATATAAATGGTCCATATACTACTGTTCTTAATTCTAAAAACATATTTAATGATGATATTCATGATTTAAGTAATTTATTGTATCAAAGTATAGATGTGAGTAGTTATATAAAAGAAGGTTCGGGATTTGCATATTTAAAAATATCAGACGAAAGTACTATTAATGGATATGGCGGCAAGTGTGGTGCTTTAAGTGTAAAAATTATTTCTGCATATAATTATCACGATACAATTAAATTTAATGTTTATACCGATAAAAATTATCATACAGTATATGCTGATTTTACATCATTGGGCGGGAGTATAATCGGCAGTTGTAATAATGGAAAATATACAAATATTTTCCCTTTTTTGTATCGACTGGAACTTGCAGAAAAGTGTACAAATGGAATTTATAAAATTCCGATAAAGATTTATAATTCAAAATATTCGCCTAATAATTATGAAGTTAATTATATAATTCGTCTAAAAAATAATCAGGATATTTCTTTGCTTGATGATAAAAAAATTATATATACAGGTGGAAGAGGGTTTTCACCTGATAACGATGGGATAAATGATAAAATGAAATTTTATGCTCCTTATGATGATGCCTGTAAAATGATTGTAAGAATATATAATATTAAAGGAATATTAATGAAAACAATTGAAAGTACGGAAGTGAGGAATAATAAGTTATATGCTGAGTGGGACGGAAGAAATAATGATAATGAGATAGTGCCTATAGGGATATATATTTACAGATTAAGTTATGGCCTTAAGTATGTGCAAGGCGTATTCACTGTGGTATATAAATAATTTTAAATTTTATAAGGAGGTATAATTATGAAAAGAGTGAAAGCCGGGATAGTTTTATTTATCATAATAAGTTTGCCGGTATATTTGCAAGCAGCATTTGAGATGCAGGTTATGGGCGGGAAGAGTGCAGGAGTAGGGAATACATTAATAGTGGATAATGAAGGGAATGAGAGCGGATTTCAAAATCCGGCAATGTTGTCATATGTGGAAAATTTAATTGCTCAGGTTGTATATTCTCCTGTATTGGTAGGTATAGAAGAGAGCAGCATAAATTGTTTTAGCGGAGGAGTAGCATATAAATATAGAAGGATGGGAACATTAGGAGTATATTATAATGGACTGAGTGTTAATGCTTTTGATGAGAATATTTATAATGAATCTATGGTCAAAGTATTGTATGGTAATAAAATAGTCGGAGGGTTCAGTGGAGGTGTCTCTTTATCATTATTGAAATGGTCAGCTGGTTTTTCAATGTTTGACGGCTCTGTAAAAGAAGAAGCAAATAGTTCTTTGATTGTAAATCTTGGAGCAGGAATAGTTTTTGAATCAGTTGAGAATATAAAGATAGGATTAGTGGTAGATAACATAAATACGCCGGAGATAAGTACAGGAGACAATCTGCCAATAGAATTTAAACTGGGATTGGTGTATGGGAAGAAAACAGTAAAAGGGTGGAATGTATATTTTAATCTGGACACCGAAGAGAATTCATTAAATTATAATGTTGGGACAGAGGTAAGAGGGATAATGAAATATTTTGCAATAAGGAGCGGATTGGAAGTTATAGACAGTGGGAACGGAATAAATTTTACAATAGGAGGAGGATATAAGTACAAATCATTGAGATATGATATAGTAATAGATTACGGGTTCGTATATCCGGTAGTAAATTTAACAGGTACCCTTGGTACGCATATAGTTTCAATAGGTATAAAATATTAGAAGAGAAAAAGATAGAGGAGGAATAAAAAATGAAAAGAGAAAGATTTATAGGTTTAAGTATAATTGTACTAATAGTATTTGAGATTTTGATAAGCGGGTGTACAATGAGAGAAAATAGCGGGAAAGGGAAATTGGTACTTAATTATTGGGACACAATGCCGCCGATGGATAAGGTAGGGATAGCGATACGAGAGTTAATCAAGGAGTATAATGAGAAACACACAAATGTGATGATAAAGACAACATATATAGATTGGAGCAAGTTCAATGATAAATTGATGACAGCGATAGTAGGGGATGCTCCGCCGGATGTAGTATTATTGGACAGATTTGTAACAGCATCGTATGCAGCGAGGAAAGCATTGATACCGTTAGATAAGTTTATAAAGAAAGATAAGATAAAATCGAGTGAATTTTTTAAGGCATGCTGGGACGAATGTGTTTATAAGGGTAAAGTATGGTCAATACCGTATCACACAGATGTAAGAGCATTATATTATAGGGTAGAAGATTTTCAGAGAGCAGGAATAGACCCGAACAGGCCGCCAAGGACATGGAAAGAGTTGGAAGAATATGCAAAAAAATTAACCAAAAGAGATAAAAATGGGACATTAAAGAGGATAGGATTCATACCGCAATGGGGGAATACATCAATGTATATGTGGGGCTGGCTGAATGGCGGGAAATTTATGGAAGGGGATAAGGTTACATGTGATGAACCCAGGATAGTGGAAGCATTGGAGTGGGTAGTAAAATTTAATGATTGGTATGGGAGGAGAGCAGTAGAAGGAGCAGCACAATCATATGGGCAGCGAGAGATGGACCCGTTTATAACAGGACAGTTATCAATGAAAATAGACGGAGATTGGTATGTTGGAGTATTGAAACAGTATGGACCGAAAGTCAAATTTAGAGTAGCAGCACCGCCAGCACCGAAGGGAAAGAAAAGTATAACATGGTCAGGAGGATTTGCATTTGCAATACCCCGAGGAACAAAATATGAAAAGGAAGTATGGGAGTTTATAAAATATATGATAAGTTATGAATCACAATTGAAATATGCAAAAACCGCATATAGAATACCTGCATTAAAAAAAGCAGCACATGACAAATTTTTTACAGAGGACCCGTATTATAAGGTGTTTGTAAAATTAATGGATGTAACAAAATTCAGACCTGTAACACCGGTTGCAAATTATTATTGGGAACAATTAGAGAAAGCAATGGAATATGCAATACTGCATCAGAAAGATGCAAAAACAGCATTAAAAGATGCAGCAGAAAATACGCAGAAGTATCTTGATGAATATTTAAGCGGAAAATAATAATAGTGAGAAATATAAATTTTACAAAAAAAGAATTGACAAATAAAAAATCATAGGTAAAATTTAACCCCAAAAGGCAGCAGGAGAGAATTATGATAATTGAGAAACCAGGAGATGTAAAGTTATTGGAGAGATTTTTTAATCGAATAGTTGTAGATTTGAATAAGTTTGCAGTAGTCAAGAGTGAAACACTGTTTCCGGCAGAAATTAAAGAGACAAATGAAGATATTTTTGATTTTTCAACATTAGAAGGGAGATGGAAAAAGTTAGATAGATTTCATCTGTTTAAGGAGAATCAGAAATATTATTGGATAAGGAAGGAAATAGTTTTACCTGAGAAGCGATTGAGAAGGAGTAAATATTTTTTACAGTTTAAATGCGGAGATATAACAGAAGAGTTATTGTTTATAAACAGGAAGCCTATAAGCGGTATATCAACAGTATTATGGGATGACGGGAAGCCGTTTTCACTGCCGGATGATTTAAAAGAAGGAGAAAAAATAGAGATATTGCTGAATGTATTTACAGGTGATACATCAGAGAGTTTTGTAGGAGAGAAGCCGCAGTTATTAAGTGAATTTAGCTTGCTTGAGATAGATTATGAAGCATGGGAATTATATAACGGGTTTAGCACAGCATTAGATGCAGCGATTGCAATGGGGAAGGATAAGAGTAATTATCATAAGATAATGAGAGTTTTAGAGGAAGTATGGAAAGAGGTAGATTTTAGTGACAGGGAAAGATATAGGGAAACAGTACCAAAAGCATTAGAGAATTTAAAGAAGAATTTATATAACGGGAAGAAGCAGAAAGATATAAGGACAGGGGTATTCGGGCATGCACATCTTGATGTAGCATGGTTATGGACATTGAAAGAGACAGAAGATAAGGCAGTAAGAATGTTTGCCACGCAGTTAAATTTAATAAAGAAGTATAAAGGGTGGATATTTCAGCAGGGGCAGGCACAGTTATATAGGTATATACAGAAGAAAGCACCTGGGATATATGAAGAAGTAAAGGAAGCAGTAAAAAGAGGCAGATGGGAGCCATCAGGGGCGAACTGGGTAGAGTTTGATACAAATATGAGCGGCGGAGAATCAATAATAAGGCAGATAATGTACGGGAAAGAATTTTTCAAAAAAGAGTTTGGGAATGATAATAGAGTATTGTGGCTTCCGGATGTATTCGGGTATAGTGCAGCTTTACCGCAAATATTAAGGAAAGCAGATATAGATTTATTTATAACAACTAAGATAAGCTGGAATGATACAACGAGATTTCCGTATGATACATTTTACTGGGAAGGGATAGACGGGAGTAAAATATTAACGCATTTTGTAACAACACCGTGGGGAAAAGCATTTCATACATATAATACAAAGGGACGAGCAAAAGAGGTATGGGAGACATATCTGGATTATACACAGAAAGATATAAATAGTGAGATGATAATGCCGTTTGGCTACGGAGACGGCGGGGGCGGACCAAAAGAAGAAATGGTGAAAAGAATAGAGTTTCTTGAAAAAGGACTTGAAGGATTTATCAAAGTGGAATATATGGGACTTGAAAAGTATAGAAAAATACTGCATAAGAGTGTTAAGAATAAAGAAGTTCCGTTATGGAACGGTGAATTGTATCTGGAATTTCATAGGGGAGTATATACAACACAGGCAAATGTTAAGAGAAATAACAGGAAATCTGAATTGTTATTGAGGCTTATTGATATATTGTTGTTGCTGTCTGTAAAGGAAGATGTATATTTCGAAGAGATAAAAGAGTTATGGAAAGTAGTGCTGTTGAATCAGTTTCACGATATACTGCCGGGGTCGTCAATAAAAGAGGTGTATGAAGTTAGTAAACAGCAGTTTGAAAAGTTATATATAAAAGCAGCAGAAATAAAAAATAGTATAATAAAAGAAATAATAGAGCCGGATAAAAATTATATAACGGTTTTTAATCCGTATTCCTGGAAATACAGAGGTTATGTAAAAGCAGGAAAAGATATGTATGTATATCTTGAAAACATACCGGCAATGAGCTTTAAAAGCATATCAACAGATAATATCGGGGACGGAGGTTTACTGCGTGAATATAAGGCTGAAAATAATATCATTATAGAAAATAATTACTACAGGTTTAAATTAAACAGTAAAACAGGAAATATAAAAGATTTATACTTAAAGTCGGAAAATAAGTATATAAATGAAAAAAATAAAGAGTTAAACATTTTTGAAATATATGAAGATAAATCTATATCCGACTTTGAGAGTGCGTGGGATTTAGAGTATATGCATCAGTATAAAAAGTATGCTGAAACAGGAGATTTATTAGAGCCTATAACGGTACGGGAATGGGGAAATAGAAAAGAGATATTAATAAAGAAAAAGATACTGCATTCGGAAATAGAGCAGAAGATAATAGTATTTGAAAAAGATCCGGTTATACATTTCCAGACAAGGATAGACTGGCAGGAAGAAGATTGTGTGTTAAAGGTTAATTTTCCGGTATCAGTACACGAATCAGAGGCAACATATAATATTCAGTTTGGGACAATCCAGAGACCTACATACAGAAATACAGTGTACGAACATACAAAATTTGAAGTGCCTGCGCATAAATGGATAGATTTATCGGAGAGTGATTACGGAGTATCTTTAATAACCGATTCGAAATACGGATATAGTGTAAAAGATAATGAGATGAGGATAACATTATTGAGAGCACCAATAAATCCTGATAAAGAAGCTGACCGAGGGATACATTATTTTGAATACGGGTTATATGCGCATAAAGGGGAGTGGTTTAAGTCGGATGTGTACAAGGAAGCATATCAGTTAAATTTCCCCGGGGTAGTAATTAATGGGAAAATAAAAGATACGGAATTAAGTAAATCTATGATAGAATTAAAATGTGCAGACAGGACAAAAGGAGATGATACATTAATTGTGGAAACAATAAAGAGAGCCGAGAATAGCAAGGGAGTAGTGGTAAGGTTGTATGAGAGTAAGGACAGTAAAGGAGTTGCGGAAATAAAATTTCAGCTGCCGGGGAAAAAGTTTAAGAAAGTGTATGAGTGTAATTTACTGGAAGAGAAGAAAAGAGTGATAACTGAAAATTATAAAACAGATAAAGGAATAAAGATAAAATATAAGCCGTATGAGATAATAACATTGCTTTTTGAATAACCCTGCCGGGGACGGTGCAAAACTTTATTTACCGTTTAATTTTTTAAGTAAGTAGAAAGTGGAAAAGAAATAAAAGTTAATAAAGTATTGCACCGTCCCCTTTTCATTTTTAAAAAAATTAATAAAATTTAATAAAAAAGTTGACAATTAATTTTAATAACATATATATTAGTGATAAAAATTAGTATTACGGAGTTTGATATATGAATAGCACTTATAGAGCAAAAGATAATGAAGTGAAGCATGAATGGTATCTTATCAATGCTGAAGGAAAAATATTAGGGCGTCTTGCGAGTGAAATTGCTCAAATATTAAGAGGTAAGAAGAAACCGATTTATTCTCCTGATATGATTAATGGAGATAATGTTATTGTTATTAATGCAGAAAAAGTTAAACTTACAGGGAATAAGCTGGAAGGGAAAAAATATTACAGACACAGCGGATATCCTGGCGGTTTAAAAGAAAGAAGTGCAAAGGATATTCTGGAAAAGAGACCTGAGGAATTAATTCGATTAGCAGTAAAAGGGATGTTGCCTAAAAATAAACTACAGGCAAGAATGCTTAATCATCTGAAAATATATGCCGGTTCTGAGCATCCGCATGCAGCACAGAAACCGGTTGAATTGAATGTTTAGGAGGTTTAAAGTTGGAAAAAAAAGTATATATGGGAGTTGGCAGACGAAAAGAATCTGTTGCTATTGTAAGAATTAAAGATGGCGTTGGAAAAATCGTTATAAACGGAAAAAATATAGATGAATATTTTAAAAGAGAATCTTATTTGAGAACAATAAAATTACCTTTAAGTTTAACTTCTACAGAAAATAGTTTTGATATAACAATAAAAGCAGTAGGCGGCGGGACAACGGGTCAGACTGATGCTATTAAATTAGCATTATCGCGAGCTCTTGTTCAGGCTAATCCTAAATGGCGTACTATACTCAAAAAAGAAGGGCTCTTGAAACGAGATCCGAGAAAAGTGGAGAGAAAAAAATACGGACAGCCTAAAGCCCGTAAGAGATTCCAGTTCTCCAAGCGTTAATCTCGAATGCCGGTTATTACTGATATTGTCCAGCATAAGAAAAACAAAAAATTTTTTTCGGTTTTCATTGATGGGGAGTATAAATTTTCTCTCTCTGAACCTGATTTAAAATTTCTTAATCTAAAAATAAATGATAAAATATCAGAAGATAAATTAAACTTTCTTATTGATACTTATGTAACTCAGAAGGCTTTTGATGCTGCTTATAAATTATTGTCTCGTAAAGCAGTTAGTGAAAATTTCTTAATAGAAAAATTAAAACAGAAAGATATTGATGAAAGTGTTATTTCTACAGTCGTTTCCAGACTTAAAGATATGGGATATATTAATGATGAAAGACTGATTCGGGAATATGCTTTTGATAAAGTACAATATAAACTTATAGGCCCCCGTAAATTATATTACGAATTAATGAATAAAAAATTCAAGCCGGAACTTATAAGTAAGACAGTATCTGAAGTTTTTAATGAAATAGATGAGACAGATATAGCAAGACAGGCTTTTGAATATAGATTTAAAAATTTATCAGAAGTTAAAGATATTAAAATTATAAAGAAAATAGAATCGTATCTGCTAAGTCGGGGTTTTTCTCACAATGTAGTTTTTGATTTAGTCAAAAATATTGCAAAGAGTGATTAGATATTTTTTTATATAAAAGTATTTTTTTTCTTGATTTTATATTTGCATAATCTATAATATAAATGAGGTTGCAATTATGAAACGGATAATATCAAAGAAGTTCTATGTTATATTTTTAGTAATACTACTCTTTTCCATTAATAATATTGAAGCCAGGTCATTAAGGGGAAAAGTAAATAAGAAAAGGCCGTTGTTAAGATTTGTTGTTCTTGATGTCTGGCAGGGAGACTCTATACTTGTAATTTTCCCAAATAAAAAAACAATGCTTGTAGATGCCGGGCTTGGTGGAAGTGAATATTCCAAATTTGATGCAGGTAGAACAGTTATTTCGCCATACTTAAGAAAGCATCATATTAGGGAGATTAATTATTTCATAATGACGCACCCGCATAGTGACCATATAGGCGGAATGCCGTATATTTTAAAGCATTTTAAAATAGACAATGTTGAAGATTGCGGGATGCCGTATGCTACAGAATTATATATGAAATGTCTCACTTTAATTGATAAAAAAAAGATAAAATACAGTATTCCAATGCTTGGCGAAGTAGAAAAAATAGATCCGAGAGTAAAGGTTAAAATTTTACACCCTTCTAAAGAATGGCAGATGTCTAATAATCCGAATGATAATTCTATTGTTATGAAAATAAAGTACGGCAAAGTTAGTTTTTTATTAACAGGTGATGCTGAAGATGAAGCAGAAGAGTTTCTTCTTGATGAAGGAGTAGATGTATCTGCTACAGTTATTAAAGTACCTCACCACGGTTCCGATACATCTTCT
>CAYQNP010000126.1:0-6286 GCA_964418785.1 uncultured Spirochaetia bacterium
ACTTCATTCATTATATTATTATCATCTGTGTTATACCATGCATGACAATTTATATATACAAAATCCTCAAAAGCAGGAGTACCGCTAAAACCGTTCAAACCTGCAGAGACTGTATCTTCATCATCAAAACCATTCCATATACTATACTTACATTTTATGACCGGAACCGGTAAGCCATCTTTATTATCAACCCACTTATTAGCATAACCTGCAGCATCTTTATATGCCCCATCATAAGTAACAGCATAAAAGCCGTCAAGTCTACTGATATTATTAGCAAAATTTGCAAAATCATAACTACTAAATTCAGTTCCGTCTTTTACCATTAACATAGAAGCTGTTATTCCATACTGTTTCATCCATTTTGCCAAACGCTCTGCATGTGTAGAGTGAGCCCAACTGTTTAAACTGATACCTGTTCCATATGTCTCGGAAACACCTGTTGTTCCAACATACATATACGACATTCCCGAAACACCTCCGACAAACTGATCAGTAGATTTAATCTTGTATCCGCTGCCAATCCTATCATTAAAACACACGTCAATGGCAGGAGCAGCGACATACCACAAGGAAGGACAAATAGACCATCCCATATTGAAACTTCCTCTATAGCTGTTACCCCAGTGTCTGGAATCAGACCAAAAACCTGTCTGCTGCCACTGCAAATTATCCCCGTCAGACATTATAAAAGTTGCAAATCTTTTATCCTCCCATGTCAAATTCCTCAAAGACGGAATATAAGGAGAACGAAGATTTGTAATCGAAATTTTACTACTCAAAGCGGCAAATGAAGAGAGATTTCTAGACCAGTCGGCTGGAATAGTACCAACAGCATAACTTGAACCTTCGCCAACATGGTCCCATTCCGCACCAGCACCCCATCCCATTACAATAGAATCATCCTCCGCCCAATCAAAATATGTGGTCTGGGGGGCACCATTATCACTGTCATAATAAACCCATGCACCAATGGCTACTGCATAATCACGCAACGCTGTAAGCTGATCGGCATTCTGCCAGGCATCATTCATTTCTATTAATACATCATCACATGCTCCTGACCAATTTTTCCACTCGTTATTAAATATTGTCTCTCCATCTGATTCTGTACTATAACTGCTAAAGTCTCTTCTATTTGTTAAATGACAATGATTTTCCAGGTCTGCAGCAATTGCGCCATCGGCTATTACAGCACCGTATACAGCTGCAAAAGAATTTGCAACATTAAACGAATCATTGGATATATTATACTCTATATAACTATTACTTGATATATAGGTATTTTTGAAAGCATTAATTATATTCCATGCCAGATTTGTATCACCACTTACATCATATGTGAAATCCAGTGTAGCACCAAGTTTCTCTAAATCCTGTGCCCATTTTTCATCTTTATCATAACCGTAAAATACTATATACTCATTACCCTTCGCCCGGGACATTAATCCTGCAAGAGTAACAATCATTGCCAATTTAGCATTTGAATAATATGTTGTTCTGCCCGCAGGACTTACCCTTACATAACTTTTATGAATACAATAAATAGTAACCCCATTGAGATTTCCTCCATTATCCAGATCCGGATAATAACTCTCTATAGAACTGTAATAAGCAGATAGTCTTCCTATAAATCCAAATAAAAGAAGCACTATTAGTAATAATATTTTATTTCTCAATAGAGCCATGAATATTCTCCTTTAACCTTTTAATTTATTTATTATTCTTCAGATAATCATCAAGATATTTCTGTGTTTTTGCAGCGGCTTCATCTAAAGCCTCTTTAGGAGTTTTTTTACCCAGCAAAGCTAATTCAACTGCATTTCTTAATTGATCCCAGTAAAACTGAGCAACCGGGGTAACCGGTCTATGTTTACTATATTTCATCTGACCAACCAAAACCTTATAATATTTATTAGACAAAAATTCTTTATTATACGCAGCTTTTTTTAACGCTGGTATTCGGAACGCTTTTGTAGCGTATTCAACCTGTTTTTCATAAGATGTGAGATACTTTATAATGTCCCACGCAACTTCTGTATTTTTACTCCCTTTAGGAATTACAAATGCAAACCCGCCGGACCATGTAACAGGTTTTCGCCCTTTAGGAACAGGTACAGGCGCAATCTTAAATTTAACATTGGGACCATACTGTTTTAAAAACCCAAGATTCCAATCACCATCAATTTTCATACTGAGTTTTCCTATTACAAAAGGATCATTTACTCTTTCTCCAAAACTGGATACAGCACTTGTTACAGCTTTTCTGCCTGCAAGATTATTAATCTTAACCATCCATTCTAAAGCCTCAACTATTTTAGGATCATTACATGTTATCTTATTTCCCTTCATAAACACTCCGCCATTAGCCCACCCCCATAAATAGAGCCATCTCCCTTCCGCAATATTAGGCAAAAAACCGATTCGTTGTAAAAACCCGTTCTTATCTTTTTTAGTGAGTTTTTTTGAATACGCATATAACTCTGCCCAGGTTTTAGGCGGGCGATCAGGATCAAGACCAACCTCCTGAAAATGTTCTGTATTATAATACAGAATTCTCAAATCTGTATGATGCGGCATAGACCACATTTTACCATTATAAATACATTCATCCCAGCAGGCAGGCCAATAATCACTTCTTTTTAAACCTGCAGCTTTAACATAGTCATCTAATGGAGTTAAAGCACCTCTTGCAGCATAAGATGCAGTAACAAATCTATCCAATAAAACTATATCCGGAGGATCACCGGCAGCGATAGACGTCATTATTCTTTCATTCATATGTTCCCACTGCAAATATTCTCTTTTAATCACAACATCCGGATGCTCTTTCACATATTCATCTAACTGCTTATGTAAAACTTTACCAACCAGATCAACAGGCGGCATAGAATCCCAATATCGTATTACTATCTTTCCTCTGTCAACAGAATCATCTTTAGTACACGTATTAAAAACAAACATGCCCAGCAATACTATCAATACACCCACCAATGTTATTTTTAATTTTCCCATAATCTTTTCCTCCTTACACAGATAATTATATCGATACTCTATAAAATAGTATACACTTTAAAAATAAAAAGTCAAGAAAAATTTTATATTTTACTCACCTATTACTGTTATTAAAAGTGATCTTTTTTTAATATACGCTGTCCCACCCCCACTTGTTTTTCCCCGAATCTTCACAGTATGAGAGCCCCCGGCTATTAATTTCTTACACACTGACAATGCCACCGGATGATAATGATCATCATCGTAAATCTGTCTTTCTGCTTCACCAATATCTATCAAATCAAAATTAGGTACTATATAAAAATCCTGCGAGAGCGGAGACTTAAAATTTGCGCTATACTCTATCTTCACTGTATAATTATATCCTACAGGCAAAGTAAATGTTAGAGAATCTATATCTGAATACACTGTAGATGTCAAATTAGTTTCTCCATCAACCCTGAAATTTGTAATTAAAAATATGTTCCCTTTAAATGGAGTATGAAAATAAACATTTGTTCTAAAAACAGTTTGCCCAAAAAACTCTATATTCGATCTACTGCTGAAATTAAAATAAAGCGGGGCACCCCAACTCTGAATATCATTAGCTGTCCCTGTTGCAAAAACTTCAATATATTTTGCAGGATTTATACTATCAATAAATAATTTTGCATTTGTTACAACAAGAAATTTTTTAAATACACCACTTCCGTACACTATTAAATTCGCATTCCCGTCTCCCTCTCCTATAGTTACATTTTCTCCTGTATCCCAATTTAAATAAAGAGGTGAATTTTCAGTTTTAATATCTATTCCACTTCCACCTGTCATTAATGTCAAAACTTTACTGCCATTTTTTAAATACAAAGAATAATTTGTTATAGTTACATCACTATAAAAAAATGTCTTATTAGAAACAAACAAATTATTATTTACTGTTAAACTTCCTTTTATTGTAAGATTACTGCTAACTTCATTTGCAATTTGTGCGCGATAAGCATATGCCGCAGACAAGAACTGCCTTCTGGGAGTTAAAACAGAACCATTTAAATTAATTTCTAACCAATAATTTGTATTAAATGATAAATTTATAGGATTACTGCTACCGAGAATAACATTAAATACACCTCGAATAACCGATACTGAATTATGAGTCTCACTCCACAATAAATTACCGCCAACATAAGCATCATATATATTGAAAACAAAATCAACTGTTCCGGTTACTGGTATTTTATCTTTATCTGTTATACGACCTTGATAATAAATCTTATTCGGAATACCATATAAACTATAATTTACAAAAATTATTACCCACATAATAAACTTAAATAATATCTTATATTTCATTTTATTCCCCCTAAAGTTACTTATCATTTAACCGTAACTCTATAAACAAAGTTAGCTGTTTCATTTATCCCGAAAACCCTGGTTTTCCATCTCACCCATTTAATTCTACTCTTTATAATAGGCGATAAGGTGTTTGTAAAATAATCTGAAGAATTGTAATCCTGAGATGGCGAAATATTAGTGCTCCACTCAAAAATAAAATTCTCTAAGTTATTTATATTAGTTTTATATTCAGTGTATTCAGGAAGTTTGTCGTACACTATTACATAATAACCTGCATCATCAACCGGTTTATTTGTCACATATATTATATAAGAAATTGTACACCCGGGTATAATCACAGATGAAATATCATTTAAAGTTACCTGTTCTAATTTTTTATTCACATTGAGATATGCATCCCCTATGATTGTGTAAATAAATGCATTCCCGCTCCAATTACTTAATGATAAATTTGTAAAGCCTAATAAATTGCCACCACTCCCAATAATATTAGTATAAGAATTAGAAACAGCCCCCCCAATAGAAGGTATATTATCAGACGACATTATAAAAGAATTATTACTCATCACTATTCCTGAAAATAATATATTGCTAAAACTCCCAGACAGAATAAAAAACAAAAAAAATTTAAACAATCTCATATACAGCACTCACTTAATCGATACACTATAAAAAAATATACACAAAATTACAAAAGTCAAGTTTTTTTTCACTTACATTACATATTTAAACATAATAAATAAAAATCGCTGTCTTTTTCTTGACATTTTATTTGTCCTGATTAAAATAAACTTGTTATGAATATTATTAAACAGAGCAAATTTCTAAAAGGATTAAATGACAGGGAATCATTAAAACGGCTGAAAGAAAATTATTTACGGAATCTGAATTACGCAAAAAAGATTCAGATGGCGCTTTTACCGCAAACTCCGCCTGAAACAGAGCAGTACAACTTTGAATTTTATTATTCTCCTGCAGAAATTATAGGCGGAGACATATACGATATTAAATTTTACAGAGATCAATATGTAATATTTTATCTGGCAGATGTAGCAGGGCACGGAGTACCGGCAGCAATGCTAACAGTTTTTGCAAAACAGTCACTTGAAACAACAACTAAAATATTAAATAAAGAGATTTTAAATTCACCGATGCAGGCTCTAAAAAAATTAAACGAAAAATTAGTTGATGCGAATTTTGAAGGAAATCCGCAAGTTACAATTTTTTATTGCATATATTCTATTGAAGATAAAACTTTAACCTACTCTTCAGCAGGACATCATCCGGCTGTGCTTCTAAGAGAAACTGAAGAAAAACTTATTTTCTTCGGAAAACCGTCTGTTCCGTTAGGCTGGTTTAAAGATATAAAAATATACGAAGACAATATTCAACTACAATCAGGAGATAAGATTATTATTTTTACAGACGGTTTGTTTGAAAATTTACCGGTAAAAGGTGATGAATACGATTTTATATGTAATGTATTGTTAAAAAATAAAGATTTAAGTTTAAACAAAATCATAAAGAAGTTAATAACTGAAAGGAATAAAGTATCTCCTGATTATCAAGATGACGACATAGCGATACTGGGATTTAATGTAAAATAAAAAAGAACGGAGGTACAAATGCGAATACAGATAATAATATTTCTGTTACTGTTATCGAGCACTAATTTATTTGCGGACACATGGAGACCTTATGACATATATAAATGCGGCTCAAAAGGTAACGGAGCAGGTGGCGCATTTACAGCTGTTGCCGATGATGTTTCAGCTTTATACTGGAATCCTGCAGGCATCACTCAAATAGAAAAACAGACTTTATTTTATACAATGGATGCACAAATAAAAATCATAACTATAATTGATACTTCTTTGAAACTCACTTATAAATTTCCTGCTCTTTTAGGATTTATTTATCCGCTGCCTAATAATACAGC
>CAYQNP010000127.1:0-7242 GCA_964418785.1 uncultured Spirochaetia bacterium
CTGTTTTAACTTTCTGTTTTAATTCTAAATTGGTTACGATTCTACGCGCTATTAATCCTGCAACCTGTTTAAATAAGATTTTTCCTTTATCTGTTTTTAATCCTATTATAGAGCGCTCGTTACTTTCTTCAACTTCTTTGAATGCTGCAGCAAAATTCCCTTTCTCATGCATAAGTTTTTCTATAATGCCGTTTGCGGGTATTGTATTTCGATGAACATTAAAAACATTCATAAAAATGAATATTCTGTGACATTCTCCTTTTACATAAGTAGTTTCTTTTACATTATCTATCGATAATATTACTCCTTCTGCCGGGGAATAAATTGTATTCTTATTATATTTTTCCCTTAAAAAAGGTTTTCTGTAAAAGTTTATTGTAAATAGTAAAAAAAGTAAAAGAATTATGTCGCTTATAAGTACTATAATTTTAGGAATAAATAATATTGATATATTTACTAATATTAAAATAATAATAGTATATATTAATAATTTTCCGGCTTCTTTTAAGCCGGTTATATATCTTTTTATACTTAACTTCATAACTGTTTGTAATTAAGCAAATATAATTTTAAAGTCAAGAAAATATTTATACATTTTTGTCGATGAGCCAATAGATCGTTACAAGGTATGGTTCAGTGTATTAATATTAATTTTCCTGAAATCATTTTTCATTTTTTTTCATATAATAATAAATGATATGGAAAAAGAATTAAATAGAGTAATTAAAATTTATACAGACGGCAGTGCACTTAACAATAATATAGAAGAATACAGGAGAAGCGGTATAGGGGTTGTTATTCTTGTGCTTGAGGCGAATATAATCATTGCCAAGGAAGAGATTGGTAAGTATATCGGGAACCAGACTAATAATGCAGCTGAACTCTTAGCGGTATTAGAAGGATTAAATGCTTTGAATAAGTTTTACAGCGGTCAGGTTGTGATTATATATACAGACTCTAATTATGTAATAAAAACTTTTACAGAATGGATAAAGTGGTATATGAAGCATAATTGGGTAACAAAAAGAAATAAAAGAGTTAAAAATATTGCGTTAATTAAAGATATATATGTGAAATTATTAGAATTGCAGGAAGTATATTTTGTTAAAGTTAAAGGTCATTCAGGAGATAAATGGAATATTAGAGCAGATGCCTTGGCACGACGCGCTGCTTTGTTGCAGAAAATGGAATTGAATGCAGGGCTAAATGGCAGAATTGAGTTATAATAATATAATGTATGATATATGTTTTAATTCGAGAGTAAGTTTTTTCTTTGTCTCTTTATCTTTAGCAATTAAAGTTTCATTATATAAATATTCCGGGATTACAACCATTCCTTCAGATTTGAGCGTTATTGGAGATGTTATATATTCTACGAAAAGCATAAGTTTATGTTGTATAGCATAATTTATCATTGTTTTCATAGATTTTTTCGTAATAGCAGGATTATCTCCTTTAAATTTTTCAGATAGTTTGTTTGTAATTAATATCTTAGGATTATTTACAGAATGTTTCAAAGTTTTTAATATATAAGATTTAATAGATTTGTCGAGATCCTTTTTATACTTTTTTGAATTTTCGGATGCTTTTTTAACAGCTTTTTCAGACATCAGAGGTTTAAGTCTGTTGAGTATGTTAGAGAGAACATTAAAATTAACATCGATGTTATGCTCGGCACCTATGCTTTTTAAAGTTTCAACTGCAGTTAAAATGCTTTCAGCTTCATCTGAGTTTATATAGAGTAAAAAGTTATTATAAAAAGGCATTGTTACAGAACTGTCGAACACAGGGAAAAACATTTTTTCTTTTAAAGAATAATAGATATCATTAAGGTTTGCCTGAGGGGAAAGAAGTATAATATAATCTTCTATAATATCAAGTGTATTATTTTTTATTTCCGGTATATTTTTTATTTCCTGAATTAAAAATTTATTAGCATACAGAATTCCTCCGGAATATTTGATTTTTATCTCACCTGTTCTATTGGCAACATCTGAAATAAAGAATTTTACAGTATCATCCAGCGTCGGTACAAATCGTGTTAGAAAATCAGTTATTTGTTGAACTGCTATGTCTATACTAAAAGCATTATGTAAAGAGTTTTTAGTTATTTTAAACTTATAAATAACATCATGTTTAACAAATTCAGCGAATTGAATAAGAAAAAAGAGATCTGAATCAGATATTTCCGGTTTAACAATTATTTCCATATTATTTTGAAGAATAAGCGGATCGTCAGGTTGTGAGTTGGTTTTTTGTTTTTTTATAAATTCATTAAGAGCAGACCAGTTTATTTTAAGATAAGATTCTTTAAACAATAAAAAGTTGTTTTTTTCGAGGATATTAAAAATGTGTTCCAGTTCAGAGAGAGGTATATTTAAGACTTCAGAAAAATTTTTTAATTTTGAGCGAATAAAATTTTTTTTACCGGAAGTTTTTATTTTGTTATGAAATAACATATTAACGAGCAGGAGAATATTATGTTGATTTTTATTATGCGTTTTTAATGACATATTTATAACCCTGTTCAGAGAGAAAGAGCTGGCGTTTTAAGGCAAATTCCTGTTCCCGTGACTCCTTTGTAACAATAGTATAAAAGTGAGCCATATTATCATTCTGTTTGGGCCTCAGGATTCTGCCGAGTCTTTGAGCTTCTTCCTGTCGCGAGCCGAAAGTGCCTGATACCTGTATTGCAACATTTGCATCCGGTAAATCAACAGCAAAATTTGCGACTTTTGAAACTACAAGTATTTTAATCTCACCTGATTTGAATTTTTTATAAAGTTCATCCCGAATATTGTTTTTAGTATTTCCGTAAATAAGAGGTACATTTAATTTTTCGGCAATATCCTTTAATTGTTCTATATATTGTCCTATAATAAGAATCAAATCGTTTTTATGCTGTTCTACAAGTTGTAATATAACATCTATTTTAGCGGGATTTACAGAAGCAAGTCTGAATTGTTCTCTAAGAGAAGCAGTAGCATATTTATATCGTACATAGTCTGGCAATGGTACTCTTATTTCAGTGCATAAAGCAGTAGCAATCCAGCCCTGTTTTTCCAGTTCTTTCCAGGGAACATCATATTTCTTTGGCCCGATTAAACTAAATACATCTTTTTCAAGTCCGTCCTCACGAATAAGAGTTGCAGTTAACCCCAATCTTCGTTTACTCTGAATTTCAGCAGCCATTCTAAATACCGGCGCGGGAAGAAGATGAACTTCATCATAAATAATCAGCCCCCAGTTTTTTTTGTTGAATATTGAAAAATGTATAAAATCATCATTTTTATTCTTTCTGTAAACCAGTATCTGATAAGTTGCAAGAGTAATTGGTTTAATCTCTTTTTTCTCTCCTGAATATTCTCCGATAAGTTTTTTGTCTATATTGGTTTTATCAAGAATTTCTGAAATCCATTGTCTTGCAGCTGTAATGTTCGTTACGAGAATAAGTGTTTCTGTTTTAAGCATACTCATAATTTTAAGACCGATAACAGTCTTTCCTGCACCGCACGGCAGTACTATAACACCGCTTCCACCCTGCATGCTGTTATTTGCATAAAATACATCTGCTGCTTCTATTTGATATTTCCTGAGTTTGAATTTCTGATTGTTCTTAAGTGTATCCCTTAATTCAATATTAAGAAAGTTTCCGTCTTTATACCCGGCAATGTCTTCAACAGGAAATCCTATGTTAATTAAAGCCTGTTTAATGTGCCCCCGAAAATTCTGCTTAACAATTAAGTGGTTTTTGTCAAATCTTCCTGCAAGAAATTTGATTACATTTTTATTATTCTCCAGCTCAGTTAAAAGAAATTCATCATTTGAGAAAAGAAAAAAAGAGTCTTCTTTTTTTATTAATTGTATTTTCCCGTATCTTATAAAAATATCTTTTATGTCAAATAAAACATTTTCAGGTATCTCGTATCTGGAATAAGTTTTTAAGGCTTTTATAATATCATCTACAGAAAGACCTGCAGAAGCAGCATTCCATAATGATAGAGGTGTTATCTTATATGTATGTATATATTCAGGACTTTTTATTAATTCTGCAAATCTGCTGATACTATCTCTTGCTTCTTCGTATACAGGAGAATTTGTTTCTAATAAAAGACTTTTATCAGATTGTATAATTAAAGGTTTGTTGTTCATAGAATTATTTCACCAAGATTATATTTTTTTATCTTACCTGAATCTGTAATAAGCATAATATTTCCTTTTTTATCTACTTTATGAAAAGTACCTCCAATATATTTATCATAAATATGAAACCTAATCTTTTTATTTTTAAAAGCAAGGTTTTTTCGCCAGTAGTTAAAAGAATCAGTGTTTTTATATTCATCTATAAAATTGCGCAGAAAATTTTCCAGAACTTCTTCCCGCCGGAGCTCTGTGTTTGTAATCTCTTTAAGACTAATTGCTTTAAACCTGTTGTTAGAATTGAAAGCAGTATTTATGTTTATACCTATTCCTATTATTGTAGCGGTTATTTTTTCGGAAGAGTATATATTTTCAATTAAGATTCCGGATATTTTTTTATTGTGAAATATAATATCATTAGGCCATTTTATTTTAAAATCAGGATTATAAGATTTAAGAGTTTTTAATACTGCATTCGCAGATTTAAACAGTATTTTATTCTGAGGCAGAATAAAATTATTCTGCAGCACAATAGAAAAGTATAGGTTTTCAGCAGGCGGGGAAATCCATTTTCTGTCAAATCTTCCTTTGCCTTTATACTGATAATCAGCAAGAACAACAAAATTAGAATCATAAGAGTTAATAAGTGAAGCAGCAAAAATATTTGTAGAGTTTATAGCGAATCTATAGAAAAATTTTTCAAAGAAATTAAAAGGGGCAATTTTGAATAATTTTTTAAAATATAAATGATTAAACTTCTGCATTTAAATAAAACGAGATAGGCGGCGACCGGAATCGAACCGGTAAATAACGGTTTTGCAGACCGCTCCCTTAGCCATTTGGGTACGCCGCCATAATTTTTGACTAAATATATGTTGTGCTTTTTATTTGTCAAGTGAAAAATTAAAAATCTGTTGTCGATGAGCCAATATCATATCCGGGGGACGGTGCAAAACTTTATAAACTTTGTCGGGATGGTGGATGACTTTGTGTATGTTGCAGGGGAGAATATCATTCATCACACTGTCATTTTTAGCGAGAATACATACAAAATTATTATCCCGAAGAATCTATCAAACACTGTCATTCCGAATCGAGCACAGCGAGCGCGAGGGATCTTTTTGTATGATGAGGTAGAACAGCAGGAACGAATAATTATTCGCTCTACAAAATACATAATATCAACATCTGTTATTCTATGACTTTTTTTTAAAAGACTTGAAAATATTTAGAAAGTGATTATATTATAAGTAAGAAAAAAGAACTGGGAAGGTTTTATTATGGAATATATCAAGATGAACATAGCAGGGGTATATTTCGAACCACAGACAAATGCTCCTATAGTAATTTTGAGAGAAGGTGATAAAGGAACAAAAATATTACCTATATGGATTGGGCCAATGGAAGCATCTGCAATATTATTACAATTAAAGAATATATCACCGCCAAGGCCTATTACTCATGATTTATTTATAGAATTTTTTAAACAGAATAAAATGAAAGTAATGAAAGTTGTTATAAATGATTTAAAGGATAATACTTTTTTTGCAACAATATATTATAAAAAGTTATTTTTTAAAAAGAAAATAGACGCAAGACCGTCTGATGCAATTTCAATAGCATTGCGTATGAATGCTCCTATATATGTTAAAAATACAGTTATTGATAAGACATTTAAATCAATAGTTGATTCTGCTGCAAATCCTTCAAATAAAAGTGAATACTACAAGAAGATACTTGAAGAATTTGACAATTCCGAATTATCAAAAACAATAATGTAAAAAAATACTTAAAGGAGAAATTAGAATGTGCTTTAAGTTGGATGAAGACAAAGAAAGGGGATTATATACTTTATATAATAATAAGGGTGTTTATATAAAAGTTCTTAAATCAGGGGCAGAATTAATCGGTTTAAAGTTTATTAACAGTTCTGACGGACTGCTGTATAGAGACAGTGATACAGGTATTCCTGCCGAGGGCTGGAAAAATCATGCAACAGTTTTATTCCCTGTAGTAGGAAGACTTAAAAACAGTATAAGCAAATATAATAATAAAATAATTAAATTTACAAAAAATCATGGGTTAGCAAGATATACTGAATTTAAACCTGTAAAATACAGATTAAAAAAAGAAAATGCTTCTATCCTGCTGGAGATGAAATCAGATAATGAAACAAAGGAAAGTTATCCATTTGATTTTAAATTCAGTATAATGTACAAAATATATAACAAAAAATTAAAAGTGATTTTTAGAGTAAAGAATCTTTCTAAAGAAGAGCCATTATTTTTTTCTTTAGGATGGCACCCCGGATTTGCAGTAAAAGGCAAATGGAATCTACTTGTTAAGAGTAATATTTTTAATTATTATGAAGTTGCTGATAATGGACTTCTTACCGGAAAAATGAGCCGGATTAATAAAGATTATTTTTACAAATTAATAAAAAGTGATCTGAAGAAAGCGGTTGTACTTGGGATTGATGATAAGAAAAAACGGAAAATAGAGTTCAATAATGGTAAAGAGAATATAATTTTAAAATTTCAGGATTTTGAATTTTTAGGGATATGGAGTGAAGATAGTAATAAATTTATTTGCATAGAACCGTGGCAGGGGACAGATGATTTTGTTGAGCAGAAGAACTTTAATGAGAAATTAGGAATAGTAAATTTAAAACCGGGTGCTGAAAAAAAGTTTAAAGTTACTGTTAAAATAAAGTGAAAAATTTTAAATATTTAAGAAAGAGAGCATACAGATACTTTGAGCAGCAATACCTTCTTTTCTTCCTGTAAATCCGAGGCCTTCAGTAGTTGTTGCTTTAATATTAATTTTGCTTTCGTCAATATTTAAAATTTTTGCAATATTCGAACGCATTTCCGGAATAAACTTTTTTAATTTCGGTTTTTCAAGGATTAGAGTAGAATCTATATTTATAATATTGAAATTTGATTCCAGTAATAATGAATAAGTTTTTTTCAGCAGAATAGTACTTTTAATATTTTTAAACGAGTTATCCGAGTCAGGGAAATGGTAGCCGATGTCTCGCATCCCGGCTGCTCCGAGTAATGCATCTATAATAGCGTGGATTAAAACATCTGCATCTGAATG
>CAYQNP010000128.1:0-14073 GCA_964418785.1 uncultured Spirochaetia bacterium
ATTTAACTACCTTGCTGTTAATAGATAGGTGCTTATTCACCACATTATACACACTAAATTTTATATAATTCATAAATGCATTTCCTCCCCCCTGGTAACGATCTATTGGCTCATCGACAGCACCGTCCCCACATTTATCTTGACTTCGGGTTTATTTTATGTAAAATTTCTATTATGAAATTGATTGGAAATAATATAATTTCTAAAAAAGATATAATTTACCCTATTATTCTGTTTTTAACGGCAGTTATAATATTTTTAAATACAACTGCACCCGATGTAACCACAGGTGATAGCGGGGAGCTGCTTGCCTCGGCTTATTCACTTGGTATAGGTCACCCCCCAGGCTATCCTTTATATATTATACTGGCAAAACTGTTCTCTTATTTAGCATACTTATTCTACCCGTTAATGCTATTATCAGGACGCAATATCTTTGATATAAGCGATACTTTTGCATTTAATGTAAATTTTATGTCGGGATTTTTCTCTGCATGTACTTCTGTTCTATTTTATTTATTATCCTTAAGCATAATAAAAATAACATCTGCAGATTCTGAAAACTCTTTTGTTGACAGATTTAAATACGAAATATCGTTTATAACAGCACTTGCTCTACCTTTCATAAACCTCATCTGGTCCCAATCTACAAACGCAGAAGTCTACACTTTAAATCTTTTTCTCCTTTCATTAAATATGTTTCTACTTGTAAAATACAGTATTACTAAATCAAAAAAATTATTTTACCTTTTTTCCTTTTTATACGGACTAAATATAACAGCACATCAAACTTCCATTATATTCGCTCCTATATTCGCTGTATGGATAATCTATCATAACAAAAACATTGTAAAGGAATACAAAACATTATTCACTGCATTCGGACTTTTTATATTAGGCTTAAGTATATATTTTTATATGCCCATTCGCTCATTATCCCATCCTTTTATTGACTGGGGAAACACTTCAAATCTTAAAAACTTTTTTTATCACATATTAAGAAAACAATATGGCGAAGTAGTAAGAAAACCTCAAACAACTACTATACTTCAAGCTCCAAGAAGTATTAATATGTTCTTAAAACAATATTTAGAATTCATTAAACTTACAATAAAAAACTTAACTCTTATTCTTCTGCCGATTTTAATTTCAGGACTTATTTATATATATAAGAAAAATAAAAAACTTTTTATTTTTCTTTCTTCTTTATTTTTATTTTACACTACAATAATGCTTTACATTGCAAATTTTAAAATTGCAGCTTTGAGTATTTATGTAAATGAAGTATTTTTTATTCCTTCTATATTTATTCTTTTTATATTTATTCCTGCAGGCATAATTTATTTACTGAAATTTAACAACAATCTGCTTAAGTACACCATACTTATCCCTATAGTTATTATTTTACTGAATTACTTTCCAAATAATGAAAGGAACAATTATATTGTTGCAGATTACACTAAAAACATATTAAAAACAGTATCAAAAGACAGTTTTCTTTTTGTAATGGGAGACAATACAACATTTCCGGTTGCTTATTATTACTATGTAAAAAATATCAGACAGGACATATTTATAATAGGTGAATTTGGATTTGTATTTCAAGATATGCTTCG
The DNA here is from genome assembly GCA_964418785.1 of uncultured Spirochaetia bacterium. GTDB lineage: Bacteria > Spirochaetota > JAHITG01 > JAHITG01 > CAYQNP01 > CAYQNP01. Next base: position 1,617 of record CAYQNP010000128.1, read on the forward strand.
GCTGACGAATTTAAAACCCCCGTTGCCTCCGAATATTTTAAAAAGCATTAGAGATAAAATAGCAAAAAAGATTTTAACTGCTTCGAAGAAAAACATTTATCTTACTTATTCATTACAGGATATACCGCAAAACCGGCAATTAAATAAATACGGATTAATATATAAATTAACTTTTAAAGAGAAATCTATTAAACCACAACTCCCTTTTTATACTTTTTTTTCTTATAACACAGAAAACTTTGAAGACAAAAAATTATATAAAGATTTAATGGACAGAGACCTTGTTGGAATTATATATATGAATCTTGGAGAATATTTAAACAGCATAGGTGAGACTATTCTGGCAAATAAATATTCCTTAAAATCAAGATTTATAAAAAAGTCTGAATATGCAGCCAAAAGAATACATTATAACACAGCATTAGAACTAAAAAAGCAAGGAGACATTACAGGAGCAATTAAAGAACTATTAAAAGCTTTAAGCATAGATCCTGATTATGCAAAGGCACACGCATTACTTGGAAGTATTTATAGTGATTTAGGGAAGACAAAAGAAGCCATTTATGAATTTGAACAGGAAGTAAAAGCAGATCCGGACAACTCAAAAGCATGGAACAATCTGGGCGTGGAATATAATAAAATTAACAATAAAGTTAAAGCATTTGAATGTTTTAAAAAAGCAATATCACTAAATCCGAACAGTTATGAAGCATACAACAATCTTGCAGTTATTCTTGAAGATTTTAAAAAGTATAATGAAGCCGTATCATTATATTTAAAAGCAATAAAGATAAAACCGGATTATAAAGATGCATACTATAATCTCGGCACATTACTTTTAAATGCAAATAAACTCAAAGAGGCATCGCAGTATTTATCTGAGGCAATTAAGATATATCCGCAATATGCAGATGCTTATTATAATCTCGGAATACTTTATCAAAAGAAAAAGGATTATAAAAACGCAATTCCTTATTTCAGAAAAGCAATAAAGTTTAAAAGTAATTTTGATTCGGGATATTTTAATATAGGAGTCTGCTATTTATGGCTAAAGAACTATAAAAAAGCAGAAAAAAGTTTCAAACAGGCTATAGCATTAAATCCTAATTCATACATAGCCTACAAACATCTTGGGAACACTTATTATTATATGAATGATTTAAAAAGAGCTTATAAAGCCTGGAAAAAAGCGTATAAATTAAATCCAAAAGATAAAGAACTGGAAAACAACATAAGAGTACTTGAATCCCGAAAATAACATCAGGTCTCTATTAAATCTTATTCAACATATCTCTAACTTTCCCCCGCACATAATCATTTTTTTCACCGGGAGCATGTTTGGTATGTAAACTTATTTTTTTAACCTTACCTATCAACACACTATCATCACACAAAACATTTCTTATCAACATCCCCCATTTTCCAAATGCTTTTATTTAGACATTAGAATCATCCCAAAATTAAAATGTAAGTAAATTACTCTAATTTGTCAAAAGCATTTAGAAATTCACCCCATTTCCCAAAATCTTTAGCACTAAAATGCTGTCTATCCTGATCTTTAAAAAAAGAAATACCTTTCATAGATTTATCCATAGTATTAATAAAATCCGGAACTGACATAACAAGAAAATGGGGTTTATCATTATCGTCAATTAAACACCATATAAAAAAATGATATCCATCTTTTATTAAATCTTTGGGTTTCATATCTATCGCATAAGTATTTTTTGATTTTCCTGTTTTTTTATTATATTCGATTCTTGAACTTTTTACCTGTATAGTACGAAATTTTGTAACATATTGCTTACTTCCACATTCACAGGTATGTTCACGCATTTCCACTTCTCCACCACATTTATCACAGGTGGGGCGATTAACTAAATCTGTACTTCCACATTTAATACATTTGGTTTTATTCCCTTCCATTTCTGTTTTACATTTATTACAAATTTTTATTGCTTTTATATTTTTTTTCTCAGTTTTAGAAAAATCTTTGCCGCATTGTTTACATACTAATTTAGGGGTTAAATTCCATTTCTTACCACATTTTTTACATATATGCTTATGTATAATAAAATCTATGTATTCATCATAAACAGGACTATAAACATTCCAGCCATACTTTGATAATTCAAATGAAACTAAAAACTCCCCATATCGTGAGAAATGTTTTTCACTTAAATCAGTTACATTTTTATTACTACTCATAATCATATTCCCCTATTTTAACAAATAAGCCTATTTTTTTCTGTATATTTTGCAAAATACTTTCTCTAAACATATCTTTGTTAATTTCTATGCCTATTCCTATTCTATTAAATTTATTTGCTACTATTGGCGTAGTAAAACTTCCTGCAAAAGGGTCTAATACCAATTCTCCCGGATATGAAAAAAAGTTAATTGCCATTTCAGGTATATCCTCTGGAAAAGGCGCTGTGTGCCCTAATATATTTTCTCCTTTACTATTAATTTTTATTACAGGTGAAAATTTCACTATATCACGTCTCCATTTTTTTAATAACTCTTTACTAATTACATTTTCCTCTTTTTGACCTGCTTGAGTCATAATAGTTTTTAACGAAAATCGTTTTCCTCTATTGCTTTTACTACGAATAAAGCACTTATTATTTTTACATTCCCAACTTTGAATTCCTCTTTCAGATTGAGCGTTGCCACTTACTTTTAAACTTCCACATACAGGACAGGGATATCTTGTTTTATCTAATCTATGTTTGTGAAATATTAAAATATGCTCATAACAATTTATTGGATACTGATAGAATGGATATGGTCTATCCCCATTTTTATGACGTTCACTTTGGACTTCTCCTTTATCCCAGATAAAATCATCAACAAAGGTAAATCCCACTTCTTCAAATATTTTTATAAAATATGCACCCAAAGGAATTCTACGTTTACCCCAACTTGAACGCGTGAATAGATTATCATTATCAAAAATATCTCCAACATTAAATACAAAAACCCTGTGATTATCTAATACTCTATAGGCTTCCTCAATAATTTTTCTCATATCAGCAAGGTATTCATTTAAATTAGACCATTGAGCGTAAGCACGAGCATTATAATAAGGTGGCGATGTTATCATTAAATGGATACTTTCACTATCTAATCCTTTTAAAATATTATATGCATCTCCCCATATAATCTTTAAAGAACTTTTTCTATTAGCAATAAAAGACATTAATTGTTTATCACTTCTTTTGTATTGCTGTTGATACCTTTCCTTAATAAATTTAATATATTCCTTTGTAAAAATAGATATAACTTTTTTAGTGTCTTCAATTTGATTAATATAATAAATTCTTTTATAAAATTCTTCTAATTCATTTTGGGTAAATAATTTTCTTAAATATTCTTTACTGGATAAAATAATTTCTTTTAAATATCCTTTAAAATTATTAATTGCTTCGGACTTAATAGATATATCTTCCACTTCTACATTTAATAAATTATTCATTATACTTTTCTTACCAACACTCTTTATTTGTTATAACAATATTATAATAAAACAAAATTTATTGTCAATACTTTTATCGTAGAATGTTGTCGATGAGCCAATAGATCGTTACCAGAGGAGAACTGCTTTTATGAATTATACAAAATTAATAACAAAAAAATTAATTAATATTCATCTTGAGACAAAATCTATAAGACGCACTGTCAGAATATTAGACACTTCAAGGTTTACAGTAAGAAAATTTGTAAAAAGGTATAATATAGAAAGTCTGAAATTTCATCCGAGCAAATAATACCATAGTAATGATATATATATATTTACTACTTAAGTTTATCATTAATTAAATTTTCCATTCTTTTCAAGTCATCACGGGAGTAGTCCGTTATATCCGACAAAAAAGGAGACTGTAATGTAACAAGTACAGGATTAAACAGACTGCCTTCTTTTACAATTAATTCCAGAAAAACACGGGAAGCACCTCTCGTACCATACCCGGAAGAACCGAAATAAGCCTTTGCTCCTATTAATTTGTCAAATGGTATAAATGCCGCTGTATACATATTTTTTTTAATTATACCTTTCTCACCAATATAAATAAAATATTTATTAAAATGCTTTTTTATCCATAAAGGAAATATAACCCCCTTAAGAAAAGTAAACTCACCAAAATAAAAAAAGATCAGCAAAACACCTAAAAGATAATATATATCAGTAACCATAGGAATAATAACAAAAGAAAAAAACAGGAAAACCGGAATGCCGAAGATAATGCCCATAACTATGCTTATATCAGTTACAGGTCTAATAATTTCTCCTTTAACAGGGATATTATTAGAAATTTTATAAATAATATCTCGAACTTCAGGCGGCAATTTACCGGGTAGACCTGCTTTAATATATTTTCTAAATTTACTTTGAATCAATAAATTTATCATCCTTTACAACCTATAAATTCTTTTTTGAGAAATCAACAATTTTATAAATTATATATTCGCCTGCTTCTTTAGAGGGAATCTGAACAGACAACAATGTTTGCTTTCCGCCTTTTTTATAAAATATTAATTTATAATGATTCTCTTTGATTATTTTTATATCCCCTATATCAGCATATTTAACAGTTATTTTAGGGAGAATCGGAATACCGAATAAACCCGGCTGTTTATAAATCTCTTTTTCCGTAATATACAGTTTTGTTTTAATTGACAGGATTATAACCCAGATTGAGAATATCGGGAAAAAAGCCGTCCAGAAATCAACATCGTTTTTTATTTCAGCAAAGAAAGCATAAAATGCAGAAAGGGCAGCCATAAAAAATAAAATAATAAATTTTAAAACCAGCGACATTTTATTTATTGTGAATACTATTTTTTTCTTTTTTATTTTTTCTTTAATAAGAGATACCTTAACAGGCTTTTCTATGTTTATATTATTTAGTGAGCTGGTTTCCATTGCTTCTTTATCATAAATCTCAGGCGGGGCCGCTAAAAAATCAATAAGTTCCCAGTTAAATACTTTTATTAATCCTTCTATCAATAAATCCTGATATTCACTAAAACCGCCTTCACTTAAAAGAATACCGTTTTCCGGAAAAGGGACCTCACTGATATCGGAGTAAGTCCTGCTCATATTTTTCTTTTCAAAAGCACTTATTTTCTCAAGAATATCTTTTTTACTTGAATAATTATCAACAGGTATAATTATTAATCTGTTTACATTAACAAGCTGATGTCGAGTAAAATCCTGTGTTCCTGTAGTTGTTACATTAGATAATAAATTTTTCTGCATATATTTATAAGCGTCGCGTATAATTATACCATTTTCAGGCAGCTGCAAAGTTGTCCAGTCTGCGTCAATCGTTTTTTTCACCTGAGTAATAGTATGCTTTTCTGTGTTAAATATAAAAGTTCTTGTTCCGGCTTTTTTAAAAAAATATCCTGCAAAAACAGCAATTCCGGTAAATATAAAAAAAAGAGGCAGTACTATCTTTAAATATCCATTAATACTGAAACCAATTGGAATAAAAAAAGCAAGTGTTAATAATATAAAAAACAGCATAAATAATACAAACCCGCCGACCCATCTCATACTTCCACTTATTGAAAGTGAATATGTATTGTCCGAGATTCGTTTTAAATTATATCTTGTATTTATATCACTTCCCATTTTATATCAATCCTCCTAAAATTTGTATCGCTGTACCAACCTGTTTTTTAAGAATCATTTAAAATCTTTTCAAATTCATTTGCAAATTCTATTTTTTCAAGTAATTCTTTTTTAAAGGAATTGTAAATTTCATAAGTTAATTCTTTAAATTTGGCTATTACTAACCTGTCTCGCCATATTGCCAGATGAAATTCATCTAATACTCCGCTCATATATATTCGTAATCCCGGATATTTATTCATAAGTTCAATATATATTTTATAATATTTTTCATCAATATGACTCATATTTTCCTGAACAAATTCTCTAAAATCATTATAATTTTTCAATCTTTTAAATTTAATTCCTTTTAAAACAGGATTCAGATTATTCCGTAATTGAAAATAATAATACGATTTATAATTAAAAATATAATAAAACCCATTAAAAAAAGGTGCCCGTTCCCGTCTATTGCTGGACGCAGTAAAAGTATCATAAATGGTTATATTATTTCCTCTTTCCGATGTAAAACTCAACTTATAATTATTTATGAAAGTACTAACTGTAGGAAAAAGTCCACCTTTTCTCAAATAAGTTTTATCTTTTGGAAATGGTTCATACTTAATGGAGAAGTTATGAATAGCATTTATATCTTCGACTATTTTCGGCAGTAAAAATTTAAAAAAAATATTTCTTGAAGGAAAATTTATTATAAAAAAATTAAATACTAAATACAACGATAAATATATCACTATTAGTATAATAATTCGAAAAATATCCGCTTCAATAAAATTTACATTCAAAGGAATTTTCTTCAGATATGTAACAAATAAAACAGCAAAAAGAAAAAGTGTAACAGCAATATAACTTATTCTAAGTTTTTTTATTCTTTTAGAATTTAACTGATTATAATAACTTTTGATTTTTTCAAAATCTTCATTCATCTTTAAATCATTTTTACCACATATTACATATTGTTTTCCCCTATACTCTTGTATATTTAATTTTATTATATATTAAACACAGAAAAAGTCAAGCATTTTATTATTTTTACATATTTAAAAATCAATACTATATTTTATACTTAATTAAAGAATTATTTTCTAAATTTTCCGAGATACTTTACAGCCTTTATCAGAAGAATTTCTCTGCCATTAAAATATTCCGGATGGGGTGAAAATATCAAAGCACTACCTTTGCCATATTCTCCATAAATAATAGCCGGCTTATTAACCATTATATCAGGTGCATTATGTTCTGCTAATCCTGTTTTAAAATAAGCCAGCACTTTAAAAGGTTTTAATCCTTTTACATTTTTTCTGATTATAATAGGGCCATTAGCATATCGTATTCTTAATAGCCGACTATCATCCAGAAGCAATTTTCTGCCCATATCGGAAAGTTCAATAAAAACATCTCCGGTTCCTCTAAGCCAATATCTGTCATTAAAAGTATCACCGGCAAAAAATCCGAGTTCTTTTCTCGAAAGCCCGAGATATGCACCTGCACAAATCCCAATATAATGACCGCCAGCCTCAACAAATTTCTTTATTGCTTCTTTCCCCTGTTTCTGAAGCATCTTACTATATTCCTTGCTCATCCCTCCCGGAACAAGAAATATATCATATTTTTTTAAATTTTTTATATTTACAGCATCTACAGATATATGACTAATTGTGATATCCGGAAAATCGCTAAAAATCTTGTCAAAATATTTTATCTTCTCTTTTTTATAAATATCAAAAACAGCTATTCTAACAGCATTATTAGTTTTTAATTTTTTTATTCTTTTTGGTTTATAATCATTAATACCATAATATCTCTGAAGTGTATTTAAAGATTTATCTATTCCCAGATCAACTGATTTTTTTAATGCAGCAACTGCTGATTTCCGCTTATGCTGTGATTTATACCATAATCCAAGAGCTCTATATGCATATCCTGAATAAGGGTCATATTTTATAGCCTTTTCTATCCACCTCTTTTTATTATTTTTATCTTTTTCATAACGGGACATTTTAAGCCACAACTGAGAAATCCTTGATACAATTGGGGGGAAATTTTCTATTGCCTGTTTAAATATTTTTTCCGCTTTGCCAAATTTTTCCTGCCATATATATATTTCGCCAAGCAAAATAAGACTTTCTGCACTGCCCTGATCTAATTTTACAGCAGTCTGTGCATCCGCAAGTGCTTTTTTTATGTTATACATTTTATTAAGATAAAAAACTGCACGCTCTCTATAATATTTAGAATTTTCCGGATTAATTAAAATTTTCATATTATACAGACGCTCTAATAATACCTTATTTTTATTTCTGCGAATAAAAACATTTATTTCATTTACTAACGGTATTCGTTCCCAATATCCCGGCTTTTGCCAATTTTTTAAACCTGTAATTATTTTCTCAGCAGTATCCCACTCTGCCTGTCTCAATAAAATTCTAATCTTTAAAAGCAAAGCATTTTTATTGTTGGAATCAATACTCAATAATCTATTAATAAGTTTTTCAGCAGCATCGATATTATTTTTCGCAAATAATTTTTTAGCCAATTTATAAAGGGCTTCAGGATAATCCGGAATTAATTTTAAAGCAGCATTATATTTTTTCTCTTTTACCAATTGATGCGCTCTTTCTCTTCTTATTTTCGAATATTTTAAAAACTTTATATAATTTTCAAATGCACCCTTATCAAGATACATATAAAATCGTTTACGATAGTTTATATTTTCCCAGCCATATTTAGAGATTGTTTTATTAAATCTCCATTGATAATAATCATATTCTCCGTTTCCTTTCCAATCCGGGACTTTATTTCTTTTATTTTTATACCATGCATGACTTGGTCCAATGCCGAGATTATATTCTAAAGTATGGAAAAGTTCGTGAACAAAAGTTGCTCTTGTTTTAACAGAATGAATCCATGTATCAGGTATAGCCATATACCCGCGCAAAGGAACTTTATAAATATACGGCAGAACAGCATAGAACATACCTCTACCGCCAATTGCATCTGCTTTAAAACCGCTTTTAGGCCAAACAAAACAGAACACATCTGTATTATTATAATTTTCAAAAAGATACCGGGAATAATCTTTTTCCGGTTCAATATAAAGCGGATCAAATTCATTTTTCATACTTGTTTTATGATGAATTACTTTATTTATAGTAAAACCGGGATTATCATATTTTACATCAACTTCTAAATGTCCATTAGAAAATGCTCTAATAAAATATTTTTGATATTCAAAGAATATTTTAGTCTTTTCTACAGTCCCTGGCTTAAGCACTGTTTTTACTTTAATTTTTCTGCCGGTTTTATCTAACACTTCCGCATCAATCTGATTAATAAAAATAACCCTTATTTTATATTTTGCAGGATTTTTTACTTCAGGCAAAACTGATAATTTCTTTAATACTTTAATTTCCTGGTCTAATCTAATATTATAAAACAGCCCTTTATTCCTGTTTTCATCTACAATTTTTTTCAACTGTTTTAAAGTTTCAATTGCTTCTGCGAAATTTTCTTCAGCAGCAAATTGACGGCTTCTCCAGGTTAATGATTCAAAATCTTTTTTAATGTTGTCGGCAGAAGATAAAATCGGAATAGAAAAAACAATACTAAAAAACAGAATAAAACAAATTTTACACTTCATTCTTATAATTATTGTTTATCAAAAGTATTCATTTCTATCTCTCTTTTTTATAATTCTTATCAAGCCATTTCAAATATTCTCCGCTTTTTATATTTTCAACCCAATCTTTATTATTAAGATACCAATTAATTGTTTCTTCAATTCCCTTTTCAAAATTATGAGCGGGTTTCCAGCCGAGTTCTTTTTTTATTTTATCGCAGTTAATAGCATATCGTTTATCGTGTCCGGGTCTATCTTTTACAAATGTTATTAATTTTTTATATTCAACAACATCTTTTCCTGTAATCTCTGCAAGTTTCTCCAGCATAAAATTCAGCAAATCTATATTTTTCCATTCATTCTCGCCTCCAACATTATATGTCTCTCCTATGCTCCCGTTATTAACTATTTTCCAGATGGCTTCGCAATGATCTTTCACATAAAGCCAATCCCTGATATTAGAACCATCACCGTAAACAGGCAGTTTCTCACCTGCTACAGCATTTAATATCATAAGCGGAATCATTTTTTCAGGGAACTGATAAGGTCCGTAATTGTTTGAACAATTTGAAATAGTTGTATTTAATCTATATGTTTTATTATAAGCGCGAACAAGATGATCTGAAGATGCCTTTGACGCAGAGTAAGGACTATTAGGTTTATATGGTGTATCTTCATAAAAAAAACCAGTATCACCAAGAGAACCAAAAACTTCATCTGTACTTATATGGTGAAACAGCACATCATCACGATCTTTCCATAATTCTCGTGCTATTTCAAGCAGAGTAAAAGTACCTATTATGTTGGTATATATAAATTCTCCCGGACCATAAATAGATCTGTCGACATGTGATTCTGCTGCAAAATGAACAACTGTATCTATTTCATATTTTTGCCATACTTCTTTAATCTGTTCATAATTCTGAATATCTGCTTTTACAAAGAAATATCTTTTTCCGCCGTGCTCATTATCAATTTTACTAAGATTTTCAAGATTCCCGGCATAAGTTAATTTATCAACATTAACTACTATTCCGTCAAAATCAGTATCCTCAAAAATATAATGTATAAAATTAGAGCCTATAAAACCGGCTCCACCGGTTACTAAAATATTCTTTATCTTTCTTTTTTTATTCATCTCTTTACTCCTTTTATCTTATTTCTTCTAAAAATTCATCAAGTGCGTCTGTCCAATCTCTAATATCAATTCCAAGCACTTTTTTTATTTTTTCTTTAGATAATACAGAATATTCAGGTCTTACTGCCGGTGTGGGATACATATCTGTTGTTATAGGTTTTATATTTACTTCTTTATCTATTATTCCTTTTGCCTTTGCCATCTTATATATCTCAACTGCAAAATTATACCATGTAGTAAATCCTTCATTTGTAAAATGATAAATACCGTATTCATTAATATTATCTGATATAAACTTAATTATAATTTCTGCAAGGTCAACCGTATAAGTTGGTGTTCCATACTGATCATTTACTATTCCAAGATTATCCCTCTGTTTAAAAAGATTTAGCATAGAATACACAAAATTCTTTCCGCTTTTTCCGTAAAGCCATGCTGTTCTAATAATAAAAAATTTATCAGTAATCTTTTTAATATTCTCTTCTCCGGCAAGTTTACTTTTTCCATAAACAGACAACGGATTTGTATTATCGGTTTCAACATACGGTTCTCTTTTTTTACCGTCATAAACATAATCAGTTGAAATATGAATTAATACAGCATTATGTTTATCTGCCACTTCAGCAATATTTTGAACTCCGTCACTATTTATTTTATAAGCAAGGTCAGCTTCGGTTTCAGCCTTATCTACATTAGTATAAGCAGAACAGTTTATTATGTAACTTATATTATAAGATTCAGCAAAATCAAATAATTTATTTTTATCTGTTATATCTACTTCTTTATCCGTTGTAATAATATTAAAATCTTTTTTTTTCAAACCTGTCTCAACATCAGAGCCTAACATTCCTTTATTACCGATTAGCCAGATCATAATGTTTCCTTTATAGACAAAAGATATTCTTTATACGAATTATTCGGGAGCGATTCTACAAGTTCATTATACTCATCAATTGAGATAAACCCTTTCTGCAAAGCAATTTCTTCAATACATCCGATTTTAAGTCCCTGTCGTCGTTCTACAGTAGCAATAAAATTAGATGCATCGAGCAGGCTGTCATGAGTTCCTGTATCAAGCCAGGCAGAGCCGCGCTCAAGCAATTCAACTTTTAATTTTTTTTCCTTTAAATATTCTTTATTAACATCTGTTATTTCAAGTTCACCCCGGGCAGATGGTTTTAAATTTTCAGCAATTTTAACCACATTATTATCATAAAAATATAATCCTGTAACAGCATAATTTGATTTAGGATTTGCAGGTTTTTCTTCAATAGATACAGCATTATTATTCTCATCAAATTCCACAACGCCGTATCTTTCAGGATCTTTTACCCAATATCCGAAGACAACTGCACCTTCTTTTATGTCTGCATATAAAGGAAGTTTATGAAAAAAAGTTTCTCCGTAAAATATATTATCGCCAAGTATAAGAGCAACAGAGTCATCACCTACAAACTCTTTTCCGAGGATAAATGCTTCAGCAATACCATTAGGCTTTTCCTGAAGTTTATAAGAGAACTTTAAGCCCAACTTATTACCGTCTCCGAACAGTTCTTGAAATTTCGGCAGATCTCTTGGAGTAGAAATAATAAGAATTTCATTAATCCCGGCATACATTAATATAGATAAAGGGTAATAAATCATAGGTTTATCGTAAATCGGCATAAGTTGTTTAGAAATAATATTTGTTAAAGGGTAGAGTCTGGTTCCGGCACCGCCTGCTAATATAATTCCTTTCATTATACTTCTCCTACTAAATATATTTCTGGAGCAGATCGGGATCGAACCGACGACCTCTGCGTTGCGAACGCAGCGCTCTCCCAACTGAGCTAATCCCCCGCTTGATCGGTTATCCAACCGTGAAAAGAGCATACAAAAATTTTATCCAAATGTCCACTATTTTTTTATCCGTTACATTGAAAAATTTCTATCTCCGCATAATCCCAAGCAAAACAGCGGCAGGAAAGGCCCCCGGCCCGGAAATGCGCGCTGGGCTACCATTCACGGCGCGTTTCATCCTTCACGAAAATTCAGCATTTCCTAGCGTTGAAGGCCGTGGCTT
>CAYQNP010000129.1:0-12767 GCA_964418785.1 uncultured Spirochaetia bacterium
TCAAAAAGTAATGTATAAAGCATACCTACAGATTACGATGCTCTTGTAGCTATAGAGGAAGAATATGCTGTAAAAGAATATCCTTCTTGCTTTAAACTTACAGGAGGTAAACATTTATTATTAAACATATTATGGTATAATGCTGTAAAAATAGTAGAAATGTTATCTGCAAAATATTCATACATAAACATAAGTTCAAAAGCCGGTAAACTTGCTTTTGTCATTCAAAAAAATATATTTAAAAAATTCTGGAACAGGAAATGGGGTTTTTTAAACAATTCTGTTGAGATGCCCCCGGCAAACGATACAGATACTGTACTTCAGCCGTATCAGATATTAAGTTTAAGTTTACCTTTTAACGATTTATTACGATTCAACCAGAAAGTACGCGTTATAGAAAACATTAAGAGCAAACTTCTAACGCCTGTAGGATTAAGAACAATGCCGCCGGATGCAGAAACATTTAATCCTGTTTTTAACACTTCAAATAAAGACAATTATTACAACGGCGTAATATATCCTTTCTTATTACTTCACTATATTATGGGCTATAAATCAACTTACAATAAATCTAAAACAGCCAAAAAGGAAGCGAAATATCTACTCGGACTATTTGAAAAAAATATTAAATTACGAACAATAGGTCATTTCCCGGAATTATTTACTCCTTTACCGCCTTATGAGCCGAAAGGCTCTTCAATGTTTCTTTTAAGTCTTTCCGAATATTTAATGACCAAACACGAAATTTAAAAAATTACAGAGCAGGCTGAAACCACCTGCCCTGTAAATAAACTTTTAATATTTAGCAATAACCTTCTTTACCATTTTATTAATAGCACTTCTTAATTTTTCTTCAGAAGATGCTTTTCCGCTGGTAGAAAGCACTATCTTGCCGGTTTCAGTATCAAGCATTCTTAAATCCATTTCAATATAATCACCGAGTTTACTTACAGAACCAACAACAAGAAAACCGACACCTGTGATTTGGCCTATTTTTTTAGTTGTACCGCTGTCCACAATACCGCTTAACCAGAGCTCCTGCTCTTTTAAAATTTTTTCTATATTCTGGCGTTCTATAACATTAAATTTTTTACTCTGTACCAATGCGGTTGTAATCATATCTGCAACAGCACTTCCGTAATCATCCCTTTTTGCCGCTGCAGTTGCATTTTTAAACGGCAACACAGCAATCCTCGGCAGAGCAGCCTCAGGAAAAACAAAACTTATATCCGTAAGTTTATCTCCTTTGTTCACATATATATTTTCAACAACTTTCTTACCTCGCCCCTTTGCAACAGCAACAACATTATACCTGCCTTCAGGAATATTAATAATACTGTATTCTCCATTTTCTCCGGTAACAGTCCTTGCTATTATTGTATCATTTTTTACCACTTCAACAACAACCTTAGGAATACCCGTTACAGTATCAAGTTCTGTAACTTTACCGCTGATTTCACCGGGAGCATCATATAATCGAAAATTTATATTGTATGTTCCTTCTCCGGCATATACCCGTTTATATTCCAGTTTTCGTTCCATATATCCTTTTGCAACTGCAACTATATCATAATATCCTTCTACAAGATTAAGAACTCTGTACTTACCGCTTAAATCTGTAACTGTTTTTGCAACAAGTTTATTATCCTGATAAACTTTAATAGAAGCCCCGGAAACAGGTTCTCCTGTTGATACAGATACAACTTTCCCGCTTATAAATCCCGGAATAGTACTCTTTACTCCGAAATTCAGATTAACAGAAAGTGAATGTGAACCGAAATTTCCGGACAATCCGTTTAACTGATATACAAAAGCATAATTAAAATCTGCCATACCGTACTTCACAGTTGCACCGAGAGATAAGGAACTTAATTTTATATTATACCCTGCTCGTAAAAAATATTTATCACTTACACCAGCATACTCCATACCTACTTTTTCGTTTATATAAGTCTCGCCATTTAAATCTTTATTCCTATATAAAACATCTGTAAGTAATTTATAATTTCTAAATTTAAGCATTAATCCGGCATTAATTATAAACGGTAATTTTTCCTCAACATTTTCTCCAAAAGATATATCCGGTTCTATGATATTAAGCATAGATGCTCCAATAGAAACAGTATCATTCGGCCTGAATAATATTCCTGCATCACCGGTTATATTCCATTTATTATTTCCTGCTGAAAAAACAGGATCCGACTCATAATCTGAAGACAAAGTAAATTTCCTGTTTAACCCTTTAACACTAATTCCCACATTAAATATCCTGTATTTATCAATAGAATAAGAAGTTGTCTGTATAAGCATTGTTTCATTATACACTGAAAAATTATTAAGATAAGCAGCAAGACAAAAGCCCAGATTACCTAAGGTATAAGCACCTGCAATATATGAAGCTGAAATTCCCTGACCAATTCCGACAAATCTCTGATTATAAGAAGCCAGTACATTTATTTTTCTGTTTAAAATAAGTCCTGCAGGATTATACAGCGATGCATTTAAATCATCAGAAAGTCCGGTAAAAGCACCGCCCATGCCGGAAGGCCTTGCTCCCGGAACTACATCAAATGCACTATATAAAAAATTCAAACTTGCAAATAAAAATAATATAACTATAAAGATTCTTTTCATCTTTATTCCTCCTTATTTAATAACATTAACAAGAGCGCTTGAAATCTTATTGCCTATCTGTATCTGTACTATATAAGCACCTGATTCTACATAATTCCCTACACTGTCTTTCCCATCCCATTCATTCTGATTTATACTCAATTCTTTTATTTTCTCACCGTAAATATTATATATAATTATCTTAAAATTTTCAGTTGTATCCACATTAAATTTCACATAGTCATTAATTCCGTCATTATTCAATGTAAGTATTTTCGGCTCATTATTATTCTCTCCGGGAGTAATTTTATAAGAAACACTATTCCCGCATTTAAAACTATAAATTTCTGAAGGTTCAGAAAATACCGAACCGTCAAATGCATATACTCTCCACTTATAAATTTTTCCTGATTCAAGAGTATAAGGAAGAGTGAATACCGCTGTTTCCCCTGATTCGTAATTATTTTTATTCCATCCAATCTGATTTGTATACTGATTAAATACAGTATAAGAGATAAAGTTATTATCACTTAATTCTATTTTATAATAAAGTTTATCAGAATCATTCGCCAGTGCTTTAAACTTAAAGACAGGCGGATTTAAAGAATCACCGTTATCAGCAGGGGATATAATTACAGGGGAATCCGGAATTTTTGTAATATGCAAAGAGCCGTTTTCTCCGGGTTGTCCGTCTACAGCATTAGTGCTATTGCCTCCTGTCCCGCCGTTTATAAAAATATTATTCGTATTAAAACTTAAATAATTATAAGCAATTATAACTCTGCCTCCGGCTCCGCCACCGCCGCCGTAATTAGTTCGTGTAGCAGAATCCCCATTACCATTACCGCCGTTTCCGCCAATTGCATAAATGCTTCCTGAACCGCTGAAATTTTTTGCAATTATACCGCAGCCACCGCCGGCTCCACCGCCACCTCCTCCAACTTTTGAACTGCTCACTATACAGTCCTGCCCGTTTTCCCCACTTAGATTAATAATTCCATTTAAAGTAAACACAGTACAATTTAAAATTAATTTTCCGCCGCCATAACCGCCTAATCCGGAAAAATAACTCCCATCCGGATAACCATTGGCTCCTTTTTCTCCCTGAGATAAATCATATAAATTTTTATTATCTCCAAATGCAGTTGATTGAACAGAAGCACTAAAACCGCTTCGGCCGCCCAGGCCGCCATAACTCCCGCCGGACCCGTAAAGTGCACTGCTGCTCAAGCCCTCTGTTACTCCTCCCTTACCTTTCCCGTTTATCATACTCGTCCCGTCAATGTATATTGTGTCGGCTGTTAACTCAAGACTCCCCCATCCGTTCGCACTTAATGCACTAAATTTTATATATAATGTACTGCTGTTAATTAAACTTATTCGTTTATAACTGTGGTCTCCATATAACTCTAATGAAGCATTGTCAAGTATTAATCTGTCATTTTCTATATTAGTAATTCCGCTGATTAAGTTATTCTCAAAACAGAAATATAATGATAATATTAAAAAAAATATTCTCATCTGTAAGCCTCCTTATCGTACAAGAGTAATTGTCCCGGTAAAAGTCCCGTTTTCATTCTTCATCTGATAAAAATATACACCGGAAGGCAACTGTTTACCGCTGCTGTCTTTCCCTGTCCAGCCTGTATCTCCTTTTACTTCATAAACAAGAGTTCCGGTTGAATCATATATTTTAATCTCTGTATCAGCACTGACATTAAAAAAAACAACATCATTATTTCCGTCATTATTCGGAGTAAATATTAAATCCTTACTTTCAGATTCATTATTTATTAAACCTGTATTGAACTTAAGTATTTTAGCATCGCTCCATTCTATACCGTCATAAGCAAAAATCTTTAATGTATACTCTTTACCTTCTGTTAATCTATTATTTTCCGGCAATTGAAAACTCACTTCTTCACCGGACTGATACGATGCTTTATTCCATCCGTTTGTAGACTCAAACTGATTATATACATTAATTATTTCACTACCAGCGTATAACTCTAATTTATACTTAAGACTATCATTATCAAAATCATAACCTTTAAATTTAATTTCAGGGACGAGGGTTTTAATACTCTCATTATATTGAGGATAAACATACTTAATTTCAGGCAAAGTTGAATTTTGATAAAAAACATATATCTTACTGTTATCATAATCAGAAACAACAATATCATTTTTCCCGTCTTTATTAAAATCACCGGAAGCAATACCAAAGAAAGCAGGAGCAGTATCACTCGGGATTGAATATATCATAGGATTATCAAAACTGTTATCATTATTTTGATAAGCAACATATAAATAATTATACTTATATTGCTGTGTTAATACAAAAGCTATATCGGTTTTCCCGTCATTATTAAAATCATCTGCTATCATTAAAATTCTATCTGCTGAGTTTAAATACATATTAAAACCCGGAGTATAATCATTTAATATATCAATCTCTTTAATCATGCTAAAATTAAATAAAGAAGTTTGTTTATAAATTTTTAATTTAACAATATTATTATAACCTCCTGTACTCCATGAGAAATAACTTGTTATAAAATCTTTTAAGCCGTCATTATTTATATCTGCAGAAATAAAATCATAACTACCTGTTATTGAAACTATTTTCTCTGATATACTTGTACCCGGGAAAGTTATATAAATTTTCGCAGGCGGATCACTCATTGTTAAAACATCATTCAAGCCGTCATTATTTATATCAACTATATCAAAATAGTGTGCCGGCAGATTTCCGCCCACACTACTGGACCATGAACTATTACCAAACTCTGTGTTATAAAGTTTTCGTACTGTAAATTCATTTTTTGAAACCTGTTTTCTATAGTCCTGAACCGAACACAAATCCAGCTTCCCGTCATTATCAGCATCTGCTACTTTAATAGGACGATCTCCGTAATTTGAATAAATTGTATTTGTAAAACTCCCCAATGAAGTCTGATAATATATACCGACATGATTATTAAGCCCCGGACCTTTTTCTGCAAATGCAATATCGTTTAATCCGTTATTATCTATATCTGCAATATCGACATTAAGATTTGATAATTTTGTATTTATTGTATATTGATTAAAACTTCCGACTATACCGGTTGAATAAAGTATAATTATTTTTTTTGCATTCATACAGGCTACAACAATATCATCATAACCGTCATTATTCAAATCTCCCACAGCACAGGTACGCGGTCCGACATTTCCCGAAAGATTAATTGAAACAGCATCGTGAAGTCTTGATGCAGAGAGAGAAAAAGCAAAAGTTAAAATGTTTATCAATACAACTATATAAAACTTCTTCATAGCCATTCTCCCACTTCGTTACTTTATTAATTTATTTTATTATCTGTTTTTTAAAAGTCAATTATTTTTTCTATATCTACATAAAATTTATTAATTAAAAATTCTTTTTATTTCTTCCGGTTTATGTAAAATTATAACAGCTCCGTTTTCAATTAACTCATCTTCGGTCCTGAAACCCCAGGTAACTCCTATCGGTATCATACCTGCTGCTACTGCTGTTTTCATATCAACAAGTGTATCTCCGACAAATAATAAATTCTCAGTTTTACACTTAATTATATCAGCAATCTCTTTTGCCTGTACAGGATCCGGTTTCTTTGGCAAATTATCCTGTGCCCCGCGAATAACATCAAATTTCCAATTATCCAGAAAATACTGAACTGTTAATTTCGTAAATTTATCAGGTTTATTAGATAATACTGCTTTTTTTAATTTTAATTGCTCAACAAAATCTAACAATTCCGGAATCCCCGGATAAGGTTTTGTTTTATTATTCCAGCATTTATTGTATTCATTTCTCATATCAATTACAAACTTATCAAAAACTTCTTTATTCACAGCATATTTATCAGGCAATGCTCGTTTTACAAGCATCTCCATCCCATCGCCTACTAAATATTTATATTTTTCAATAGGGTGAGTAGGTAATCCCTCTTTTCGCAATACGGAATTTACAGAATCGCCAATATCTTCCAGTGTATCAAGTAATGTACCATCCAGATCAAATATGACTCCGCAAATATCCTTTATTTTATTTAAAACATTTTTATCTAAAATTTTCAAACCAGATTACATCCTGATTTCAAATTAAAAACCTTTTTCCTGCAAGTACAAATCTGCAGCTATAGCAGCAGTTGCTCCTGAACCTGCAGCAATCACTGCCTGCTGATATTTAGGATCCTGTACATCTCCGGCTGCAAAAACACCTTCTACACTGGTTTCAATATGATTTTTTGTTATAATATAACCTTTATCATCCAATTCAAGCTGCCCTTTAAAAAGTTCTGTTTGAGGCTCATTCCCTATAGCCATAAACAAACCATCCATATCCTTTTCAAATATTTCTCCTGTTTTTGTATTCTTCAAAATAACTTTTTCAACCTTTCCTTTTTCCGGATCTTTTACATCTTCAACAACTGCATTCCATATTATTTTAATTTTATCATTGGCAAATGCTTTATCCTGCATATATTTACTTGCTCGCAACTTATCCCGTCTATGAATAATATTAACTTCTTTTGCAAATTTAGTCAAAAACAATGCTTCTTCAATTGCTGTATCCCCGCCGCCGACTACACCGACTATTTTATCTTTAAAGAAAAAACCGTCACAAGTAGCACAAGCACTAACACCCCGTCCGATTAATCTTCGTACAGAAGCTATTTCTAAAAACTTTGCTTTAGCACCAGTGGCAACCACTACGCTATGTGCATTATATTCTTTACTCCCTGACCATAATTTAAAAGGCTTCTGAGAAAAATCAACTTTATCTATATCGCCGAAAACCAGCTCTGCACCGAATTTCTTGGCCTGATTTCTCATTTTTTCCATTAAATCCGGTCCATTAATTCCATCCGGAAATCCCGGAAAATTCTCTATCTCTGTTGTTATCATCAATTGTCCGCCTGCAAGAGCCCCTTCAAAAACTATAGGATTATGTCCTGCTCGAGCCAGATATATAGCGGCTGTTAATCCTGCAGGCCCGGAACCTATAACTACAACTCTTCTTTCTTCTCCCATATTATACAACTCCTTTCTTTTTTATAATATATTTATATATAAAACCTTTTTATACTTTTGTCAAGTATCAAAATTAAAACCATACCACTAACAGGGACGGTGCAAAATTTTATATACTTTGTCATTGATATTTTAACTTTTTCCCCGATCAATTCGAATAGCAATCATATTGTCATTTAAAGCGAACACCATCTATGTCTTTTTCCCTTCCTCTCTACGTCTTTTCCCCTTCCTCCTCTCTGTCTTTTCGACTCCCCCTCTCTGTCATTTCGAGCGTATGCGAGAAATCTAATTCGGCTGTTAGATTCCTCACGCTCGCTTTGCTCGGTTCGGAATGACAGAGAGAGAGCGTGCTAATTCGGAATAAATAACATAGTGTGGACCCTTCGAAATAATATAGCGTACACCGTTTAAAATTACAGTATGACGACAGCTTCAGACGACATAGTACGGACTGCCAGAAACATCCATACAGACGAATACCCGGTTTTATGTAAAAAATAAAATCATCCGCCTGCTCTAATATGTCTGCTTAAAAACAACTTTTATTGTATTATTGTCCACTTTTTTAACTTCTATATCTTCGTTATAATACTTTCCTACACCTTTTATAGCACCGATTGCAAAATCTATTAATCCGCGGGCTGATATATAAGTCATAATTAAAGTATTTTCATCATAATGATAATATTCAAATTTAGGAGGATTTGCATCTTTTATATTTCTGGTCATTGCTTGATGTAAATCATCTAATGCCAACAAAAACTCCTTTGCACTTTTTGCCCGCTCATAATATATAGAATAACTTTTCTGGGTATATACATTTACCCAATAATCTCCCCATACTTCTGCTATTTGTTCTAAAGAAAGATTTAAAACTTCGCCTATACTCTTAATTATACTTAATATCAAATTATCATCTACATTAGAAGTAACAAATATCAACGGTTCATCTGTTATACCGGCATGTTGTAATATTTCAGCCCATTTCTCCTCTCCAAATTTATCCAAAATTAACTCCTTTGTTGCTAATGCAATTACACCTTTCATATCTGGCTCCTTTCTTTTTAATTTATAACAAAGGGATATTTTAGAAACACTCCATTCTAATAATAAAACCGGGGGCTATAAGCCCCCTTAAAAATACAAACCCCTCGCTCGTTACATTATTCAACATTATTTCAAATTAAAGTATACTTGATAAAAGTATATTTGCTCCAATTGTATATTCTCTATTAGTATCTAAAACATCAAGTGAAGCAAAATCAACTCTTACAGTTCTGTCAAACAGATATACTCTAATTCCCATATTCACAACACCTCTTGAAACATTTGCAAAATTAGCACCCCAGGCTCTATACGGGAAATTTGAGAAATCCGTTTCAAACCATAAATTTTTAATACCGAATAACTCTTTAGAAAGACCCATCCAATAATTAATATTACTATCATTGCCGAATGTATAACCTAATCCAAGAGAATACTGAAATCCCCTCAAACCTTCAGAAATAACATGATATACAGTGAACGAGTTATCAGAAGGAGAGCCTGTTGCCAACTGAAAAGTAACTCCTATAGCAGAACCTGCTTCTCGTGAATTATAATAAGCATATTTAGCTCCCATATGAAAAAAAGGAGACATAGGATGATCGTCTGCATCAAAAGCACCTGATATTTCAAACTCTTCTGTTATACCAAGACCGAGATTAACGAGAAAAGACGGATCCCCTGTTACAAAATGACCGCCAAGCCATAAAGCACCCGCGCCAAAAGTATTTGCAACAGGCATTGTAAGTTCACCATTATAGCCACAAACCGCAGGAGTAGAATAAAGATTTACTCCCAAAAGAGTAAAAACTACAAAAAGAATAAATAAAATAGATTTAAACCGTGTCATACGACACCTCCTTTATAAAAAATTTATTTTAAAATCTTAGGTTTCTCGGGGAGTTTAAATAATTTTGACGGCGGTTTCCCATATTCCACTTCTACGCCATAACCTGCAGGCACAACTACACTCCTTCCCTGCGCAGAAACCAATATTTTACCGTCATATACTCCGAATAAACTCTTTTTTTTCTTATCACTTTTAACTATAAATTCCGTTCCTCTTACACCTGCAACGGCTGACGGAGTCTCTACATTGAATGCTCTTCCTTTTTTTAACTTTCGTATCTGTGCTATTATATTTCCTAATTCAAGTTTTACACTAATTGTATTAATCTTACTTCTTACCACTTCCGACAAACTTATTAAAGAATTCTCTTTTAAAATAACTCTATCCCCTGTATAAAATTTTATAAGTGCCCGAGAAGAAGCATAACTCCGAACTTTACTACTTTTTCCCAATTTCTTATTTATTTTTGCCTTCTCCCAGTCAGATAAATTGTCCTTCTTTACTTTAACTTCTCCGCTATAATATGAAATCCTTGCCAGAACAATCTTTGATAAATAATCAGGAACTCTAAGTATTAATCCCGGTCTGATTTTATTCGGATTCTTTATATTATTATACTTTAATAACTCCCTCCATTTTGCAGGGTCCTTTAAGTATTTATTCGAAATCACCCATAAAGATTCTCCTTTCTTCACTTTTACTTTTAAATAATCATTATTGTCTGATTTAGCATTTTTTAAACTCTTTTTATTTTTAGCAATATTCGCTTTCTTACTCTGTTTATTATCTATTTTTCTTGTGCTCTTTTCTCTGCCTGCCCTTAGCTCAGTATATTCTCTTTCTTTTGACTCTTTACCATTTCCATTATCAAAACTGCTGCTCTCTCTTGCTTTTATATTGTCAGAAATATTATTCTCAAGATAATTATTCTTATTACTATGCAATGTTTTATCTTCTTTACCCTGCAAAATTTTATTCTCAGATACACTATAACTGTTATCTGAAATAATCTTGCTCGATTTATAATAAGTATCGTTGTTATGACTGCTGTTAGAACAACCTGTAAAAAACAATATAACTAAAACAACAATCAAATCAGTAATAAACCGTTTCATTAAATTCACTCCTGAACTTTACAATACAATAATTGTGCCAGATTTCAAGTTTATAATTCCTAAAATATATACAATAATAAATCACCTTAAATTTACCATTAAACTCTATCTGCATTTTTTGCATTAGTCTGCATTTTTTTCAGTGTTTTTAACTTATAATACAAAGCACGCTCGGAAATACCTAATATTTTTGATGTTAATGATTTATTATTTCCACATTTTTTTAATGTATTTGATATAATCATATTTTCATACTCCGCCATTGTTTTTCCTGCAGGAAAAATCCATTCATCATTATCCTGCAAAAGAGTCTGATTATTATATAAAAAACTAAAATCATTTTTTTCGATTACATCATCAGAAGAGAAAATAAATGCCCTCTGTACAGCATTTTCTAATTCTCTAATATTTCCCGGCCAATTATATTTACACAAAAAATCAATAGTCTGTTTATTAAAATGTTTATTTTTATTATGTTTTTCATTTAATTTATCAAGAAAAAATTGAGCCAATAACGGAATGTCTTCTTTACGCTCTCGTAAAGGCGGAATATTAATAGGCAGAACATTTAATCTGTAAAACAGATCTTCTCTAAACCTGCCTGAAGCAATTAAATCTTCTAATCTCTTATTTGTAGCAGCAATAATTCTTGCATTGGTATGAATAATCTGATTTCCGCCTAATCGATAAAAAGAATGTTCCTGAAGTACTCTTAACAATTTAGCCTGCAATGAGACATCCATCTCGGAAATTTCATCAAGAAAAATTGTCCCGTCTTTAGCAGACTCAAACTTGCCGATTATAGTTTTATTTGCACCTGTATAAGCACCTTTCTCTGCTCCAAAAAGTTCGCTCTCTATAAGCGTTGCAGGAATAGCTGCGCAATTTATACTAATGAACGGCTTATCCGCTCTGCTGCTTAAATAATGAATAGATTTTGCAACTACTTCTTTACCAACTCCTGTTTCTCCTGTTAACAAAACAGTTGTATCTATATCTTTTATCTGCTCAATTATCTCTGAAATATGTTTTATTTCTTTTGAAATGCCTATGAATTTAGCCTCGGATGAATCTTTCTTTTTCCGCAATTCTGCAACTTCTTTTTTTAGATAAATTAACTCTTTTAAATTCTCAAGTATTTTCAACAATTTATCTATGTCAATAGGTTTTGTAATATAATCATAGGCTCCAAGTTTTAAAGCTTTTACTGCACTTTCAACAGATCCATAGGCAGTCATTATTATAAAAGGAATATCTTTTTTTATTTTCTTTAAATCAACGAGTAAATCAAGCCCATAATCATCTCCCAGCATTAAATCACTTAAAACAACATCAGGTGAAAATTTTTCGAATAATTCCCCGGCTTCTGCTACTGTTCTGCTTATTATTGCATTATAATTATTAGTCATCAGTAATTTTACAAGAAACTTCTGAAGTCCGATATCGTCTTCTACAATTAAGACTTTAATTTTCTCTGATTTCATTTAACGGCAACTCCACCTTAAATACTGTATATTCTCCCAGATTACTATCTACCTGTATATTCCCTTTATGTGCATCAACCACAAGTTTTACAAAAGTTAACCCCAACCCTGTTCCTCCTTTTACTGTATTACTGCTCTGATAATATTTATTAAAAATTTTATTTATATCTTCTGCAGGAATCCCTTTTCCATAATCTTTTACAGATATTATACATCTGTCTTTGGATTTACTTACTTTTATCTCTATAATTCCACCTGGTTTTGAAAATTTTACAGCATTATTTAATAAATTCATAATAACTCTTTTTATTTGAATCTGATCTCCTATTATAATACCGCTAAAACTTTCATCAAATTCGGTTTTAACACTAATTCTTTTATCGTCAAAAATAGGAGCCATTTTCTTAACTAACTCTTTTATAACAAGATATAGATTAAACTCTTCAAAGTTAAATTTAAAATTACCGTGTTCCATTTTCCCTATATCAAGAATAAGGTTAACCATTTCAATCAGTTCATTTATAGTTTCCTTTGCATATACTAAAAACTCTTTTTGCTCTTCACTAACTTCTCCCAGACTTCCCCGTAAAAATAATTCTA
>CAYQNP010000130.1:0-7173 GCA_964418785.1 uncultured Spirochaetia bacterium
AATAAATTATGACTTTTTGAAAGAATGGTTCTTTAATGTTGATTCATTTTCTCTTGATGAATTGGTAATCGATGATATAATAAATTATATTGATATTAAAGATTATAAAATTCTGCCGGTTCATTATTCTAATCTTATTAATGAAAAAATATTGTGTTTTATTGATGAAAGAGAAGTTGATAATGTAGTACCTGATGTGAAAAAAGGTATATTTAATGCTTCTAAAAATATAGAAAAAATCGTTCTGAAAAATATTAAAGTTGAATTTGAAAATTTTACTGAATTTAAAAAAGTTTTTTCCTTGATAGAAGAAAAAAGTCTTATTCTTAGTTTTAGAAGGAAAACAATAGTGATTTTTGTGCCGTTGCTGTTTCTTACAAAGTTATTAAAAGATATTTTTAAATATAGTGAATATGAAGATTTTTCTGCTGCGAATATTTTACAGACAATTGAAAAACTTATTTATCAGTCAAATATTAATTTGTTCTGGGATATGAAAGATTTTATTAATTCTTTATCTGATAAGGAGATTCAGTTTTTAATTAATTCTATGTTGAAAAATAATATTGTTGAAGAGACAATGCTGGCAGCTTTAATTGCAGGAGTGGGGGATGATTTAAATAAGAATAAAATATATATTAATCTGTCAAGAAATTTAAAGAAAGAGATTGCCGATATCTTCAAGAACAGTTATCCGGATTCTCGGTGGATTTCAGAAGTTGAACTTATTGTAAAATCTAATATTGTAAATATTATTGCAGGAGAAATGAGTTTTGAAAGTTTAAGATATATTAACAGTTTAAGAGAATATATAAAAATAGGTAAATACGAAAAAATTTTTAAAGAGAAACCTTATACTTTATGGTTAGAAGAGATTTATGATAAAGGATTAATGGAGAAGTTAAGAAACAGGGCAGGAAAAAATATACTTGTGAAATCAATAATAGACATAAATGTAGAATATTTAGATTTAATTTCTCAAGGTTTAAGTAAAAAAGGAAGGGATGAATATAAAGCGGATTACCATTATTTTTCTGATATTTCGGATAAAGAGATATTCAATGCCAGAATAAAAGTAGTAGAGAATATAAAAGATATATATTACGAAGAAGAGAGCAGGAAAGTAAAATATTTTAATGATATAATATTGGAAATGGATAACGATATGCTTAATTTATTAATAATGGATGTAGGAGCAGTCAGATTTGCTCAAGCAACAATAAATTCAGGAAAAGATTTTAAAAGAAGTATATATACAAAAGTACAGGGAACTTTGCGTAATCTGCTTTTAGATTTATATACGGGAAAGATACGATTTAAAGCAGGTTTTGGCGAACAGACAGTTTTATTTCTAAAGAGGGCAATATTAAAAGAGTATTTATGGCTGAAAGATTTGTCTGTATAGATTAGAACAGGGATGCTATCTGATAAAACAGTACTGATAAAATCCAACCTAAAATTAAGGAAGTAGCAACAGAAATAACAGCCCATTTTAATCCTGCTTCTTTTTTTATAGCTGCAATTGTAGCTACACAGGGGATATAAATTAAAGTCATAATCATAAAAGAGAAAGCAGAGAGAGAAGTAAAGTAATGAGGGAGCATTCCCATTAGAGCAGTTCCTTCAGCTCCGAATAAAGTTCCGAAAGTGCCTACAACAATTTCTTTAGCCATAATACCCATAATAATAGCGACCGCAGCCTGCCAGAAACCGAACCCGGCAGGTTTAAATAAAGGAGCAATTGTTTTTCCGATTATACCGAGATAACTTGATTCAGAAGCATATTTTACGCCTGCAGGGAAAGAAGCCAGAGCCCATATTATTATAACAGCAGCTACTATGATTGTACCGGCTTTCTGGAGAAACATTTTCCCGCGACGCCAGGAGTGAATTATTGCAAATTTTAATTTCGGTACCCTGTAAGGCGGAAGTTCCATAATAAGCGGTGCAACTTCGTGTTTAAAAAATGTTGCTTTGAAAAACCTTGCTACACCAATGGCAATAATTATGCCGAGCATATATAGAGCAAAAACAATACTTCCCTGAGATTTTTTAAAGAATACAGATGTAAATAAAATATAGATAGGGAGCCGTGCAGAACAGGATATATATGGAATAGCAAGTATTGTCAGAATTCTGTCTTTTTTTGTTTCAAGAGTTCTCGTTGCCATAATAGCAGGAACATTGCATCCGAATCCGAGAATCATAGGTATAAAACTTTTTCCGTGCAAGCCTAATTTGTGCATCAGTTTATCCATAACAAACGCTGCTCGAGCCATATATCCTGAATCTTCAAGCAGAGAGATATATATAAACAAAATTAAAATATTAGGAAGAAATACCACTACAGAACCCACGCCGTTTATTATACCTTCGGCTAATAATGATGTTAGCCAGCCGGGCGCTGAATGTGAGGTTAAAAAGTTTTTTGTTATTATACTTAAATGCGAAAATAAAATATTTAAAAAATCTGCAAGTGGATTTCCTATTACAAATACGAGCTCAAACATTCCCCACATTAACAGTAAAAATAACGGAATTCCGATAAATCGATTGGTAACTATTCTGTCTATTTTATTGGAAATGTCATACCGTTCAGCTACATTTAATTCTCGAGTTACACACTCTTTTACTAATCCTTGAATAAAAGCATATTTATCTTCTATAATTGCAGTCATAACATCGTCTTCAATTTCTGTTTCTATGTTTTCCACTGCTTTTTCGAGGTGCTTATTGAAATCTGTTAAGTTATACTCTTTAATAAGTTTTTTTGTTATTTCTTCATTCCCCTGAAGCATCTCTAATGTAATCCATCGTAAATCAGGAATATCTACATTTTTCTCTTTTAGTTTTTCGATTAGGAAGTTTATTTCTGTTTCAATTACCTTTCTGTATTTAATGTGGAAATTATTTTGTTTTTTATGCTCTGCAGCAAGCAAAATCGCATTTTTTAATTTTTCAATACCAATATTGTCCCGTGCATTCGTTTTTATTACAGGTACATTTAATATTAAGGATAATTTTTTATCGTCTACTTTAATGCCTTTAGAATTTAATAAATCTATCATATTGAGATCTATTACAATATTTAATCCGAGTTCAAGCAGCTGTGTCAGGAGATAAAAATTCCTTTCAATATTGGTGGAATCTATTATAACAACTACAACATCCGGTTTTTCATTTAATAAAAATTCAGCAGCAACTTTTTCGTCAATAGAGTTATAGGATAAACTGTAAATCCCCGGCAAATCTATTACTTTAAATTTTATGTTGTTAAATTTATATTCTCCGGTTTTCTGTTCTACAGTAACTCCGGGCCAATTTCCTACATATTGATGAGAACCTGTAAGATTATTAAATATAGATGTTTTGCCGGAATTGGGATTTCCTGCAAGAGCAACAGTTATTTCTTTTTTATTCATAATTTGTCTCCTATAGTTTTTCAATTGTAATGGAATCAGCTTCCTCTTTTCTTAATGTTAAATGGTAACTTTTTACACTAATATCAATAGGATCTCCAAGCGGCGCGATTTTTTCTATGCTTACAGACTCACCCGGTAAAATTCCCATGGATAAAAGTCTTTGCTTTAATTGTATATTTCCGGTTATTTTTTTTATAATACCTTTTTCTCCTGCTTTAAGTTCGCTTAATTTCATTTTCGTGCTCCTTTTAGTGATTTTTTTCGTTTTACTGTAGGTCTTGAATTTTTTTAACCAGGCATCGCTAAAGTCGGATGTCTCTTCTATGTAATTCATAAATTTTAATAAATTTTCATAGGTTTTTTTGTTTAAATAATGTTCAATGTTACATGCATCTTCCTGAGCAATTTTTTTATCTACATTTAAAACTTTTGTAAAAAATCTGGTAAGTTTCTGGTGCCTTTCATATATCTCTCTGGCTTTAGCAACACCCGTATTTGTGAGTTCGATGTATCCGTATTTCTCGTGATAAATAAGTTTTTTCTCTTTTAATATGTTTAAGGCGGAAACAACGGATGATACTTTAAAACCTAATTTTTTTATAATATCTTTAACACGCACGGTTTTTTTAGTAAGACTGATTTCCCAGATAGTTTTCAAATAATCTTCCAGACTCGGAGTCAGTTGTTTCTGCATACTTATCGCCTTAATAAAATATAGTCTAAACTATATATAATAGTTAAAACTAAAAAGTCAAGTTAATTCTTCAGCGCGTGGCTGTATGTTTTTTAGAAATATCTTGACTTTTTAGTTGCAGGATATATAATAAACAGTATGAAACGAGAAGAATATTTTAATTTTTTTAATTGGTACTTTGCTGTGAGGCTTCCGTGGCGGTGTATATCATAAGATATAAATATAATTGTTTTTTAAGCCACGGAAGTTTTAAACTTTCGTGGCTTTTTTTTATTTAGAGGTGGTTATTATGAAAATAAAAATTTGCGGTATCAAAGAAGAACAGATAATTAAATTGCTTGTAAATTTAAAAGTCGATTATGCAGGTTTTATATTTTACAAAAAAAGCAAAAGATTTCTCGAGTATGAAATTGCCAAAAAGTATGTTGCCGAATATAATAACCGGATAAATTTTGTTGGAGTGTTTGTAGACGAATCACTTGATAAACTTATTAGACATATAACAGAAATAAATCTTAAATTTGTACAATTACACGGAAATGAAAAACCTGAATATATCAGACTTTTAAAAGAAGCAATTCCTTATTTAAATGTAATAAAGGCATTTAGGGTGGATGAAGATTTTCAGAGAGATATTTTAAAGAAGTATGAATCACTTGATTTATTTGGTTTTTTATTTGATACCTATAAAAAAGGCCAGGCAGGCGGAACAGGAGAAACATTTAACTGGGAAAAGGTAAAATATTTACGGGATTATAAGAATATAATAATATCAGGCGGAATTAATGAGAATAATGTAGTTGAAGCAATAAGTTTATTTAATCCGTTTATAATTGATATTAACAGCGGAGTTGAAATTGCGCCCGGTATAAAGTCTGAAGATAAAATTGTCTCTATTGTAAATAAAATAAGGAGCATTGAATAAATGGATGACATCCTGGCAAAAATATTAGAGCAGAAAAAAAAGGATGTTGAAATCTTGAAATCTGAACACGGCATTATAAATCTTAAGAATAGAAAAAAAGAAATTTTATCTTTTGAAAAAGAATTTGCACAAAACAGCAGAATCAATATTATTGCTGAGATAAAACCTGCTTCTCCTTCTGAAGGGATTATTATTAGTAATGACAGGATAGAAGAGATTGCAGAAATTTATAATGAAACAGATATTGCTGCTATTTCTGTTTTAACAGATGAACATTTCTTTAATGGAAGTTTTAATAATTTAAAAAGAGTTTCTGCTGTTACTGAAAAACCTCTGCTGTGTAAAGATTTTATAATAGACAAATATCAGATAGAATTAGCATATATTAATAATGCCGATGCTGTATTATTAATAGTTGAAGCTCTTAACAGGGAAAAACTTTATGAATTATATAATTATGCAGTATCATTAGGCCTGGGTGTGCTTGTAGAGTTTCATTATGCAGAGAATGCAGATATTATAAATAATAGTGATTTTCGGGTGGTGGGAATAAATAACAGAAATTTAAAAACAATGGAAGTATCAATTGATAACTCTATTAAATTAAAAAAATTATTAAGTAATGCCGGGAGTGTAATATCAGAAAGCGGTATATATAAAAAAGAGGATTTAATTAAATTAGAATTGGAAGGATTTAGCGGTGCTTTAATAGGGACTTCTATTTTGAAATCGGGGAATATAAAAGAGAAATTAAATGAATTAGTTTATTACAAGGAGAATTAAAATGAGGAAGTATTATGGAGAGTATGGCGGCAGATATGTTCCGGAAACATTTATTCCTGTATTAGAAGAATTAGAAGAAGCGTTTTTAAAATATAAAAAATCAGATGTATTTATGAAGGAGTTCAACAGAGTAATTCAGGAATACGGCGGCAGGCCTACTCCGTTAACTTTTGCTGAGAATTTTTCAAGATATATAGGATGCAGAGTTTATTTAAAACGGGAAGATTTACTGCATACAGGAGCACATAAATTAAATAATACAATAGGCCAGGCATTACTTGCAAAGCAAATGAATAAAAAAGAGATAATTGCAGAGACTGGAGCAGGCCAGCACGGTGTCTCAGTTGCAACTGCTGCGGCTCATTTGAATATCCCTGCAAAAATTTTTATGGGTGCTAAAGATGTTGAAAGACAGGCTTTGAATGTTTATAAAATGCAGTTGCTTGGAGCTGAAGTGATCCCTGTAAATAAAGGTCAGGCTACTCTGAAAGATGCTATTAATGAAGCATTCAGGTATTGGATCAGTAATGTTAAAACATCTTATTATTTGATTGGTTCGGTTGTTGGCCCTTATCCTTATCCTGCTATTGTTAAATTTTTTCAGTCGGCTATCAGTAAAGAGATTGAATCTGAATTGAGACGAAAGGAAAAAAGATTGCCTGATTATGTAGTTGCCTGTGTCGGCGGCGGGTCCAATGCAATGGGCGCGTTCGCTTCCTTTATTAATAGAAAAAGTGTTAATCTTATTGGTGTTGAAGCAGGCGGTGAGGGCTTAAAAAATAATCTGCATTCTGCTACTTTGAATAAGGGTATTCCGGGAATTTTACACGGTATGAAAACAATGCTCCTGACTGATAAATTCGGACAGATTAGTAATGTTCATTCCATTGCTGCTGGTCTTGATTATCCTGGTGTTGGCCCGGAATTGTCTTATCTTAAATCGATAGGCAGATTAACCCCGGCTTTTGCTACTGATAAAGAGGCTCTTAAAGCCTTTGAATTTCTGTCGCGCCACGAAGGTATTATCCCTGCTCTTGAGTCTTCGCATGCAGTTGCATGGGTGCTGAAAAATAAAAATAAATTTAAAAAGAATGATATTGTGGTAATTAATATATCCGGCAGAGGCGATAAGGATGTTGATATTGTGAGAGCAAGATAAAATTTAATTTTAATCTTGACTTTTAAATAAATATCAGTAAAATGGTGGTATTACTTTAGGTTGAGGTGATGTTTATGAGAATAGAAACAAAATGTATTCATGCCGGTCAGATACCGGACCCTGTCACAGGAGCTGTAGTAACACCTATTTATCAGACTACATCTTATATTTTTAAAGATACAACCCATGC
>CAYQNP010000131.1:0-2895 GCA_964418785.1 uncultured Spirochaetia bacterium
CCAACCCTGTAATCCCGGGGAAATATTTTGCAATTGCAAGATGCTTCCGTTATGATAAGGTAGATGCAACACATCTTGCAGACTTTTTTCAGGTAGAAGGAATAGGAATAAGTGAGCATGTAAATTTTCAGACCTTATTAGGCCTTTTAAATCTCTTTGCACGGGAGATAGCAAGAGCCGATGAAATAAAATTTGTACCGGCTTACTTTCCATTTACAGAACCTTCTGTAGAACTACACATAAAACATCCTACACTCGGATGGTATGAACTTGGCGGTGCCGGTATTTTCAGACCGGAAGTTACAGAGCCTCTCGGGATTAAAACTCCTGTTCTTGCATGGGGACTTGGAGTTGACAGAATGGCTATGATGGCTCTCGGACTTAATGATATTCGAGACCTGTTTTCCAGAGATTTAGATTTAATAAGAGATACAAGGATGGTGATTTAATATGCCTACAGTTGAAATAAATAAAAATGATTTAAATTCTTTGTTAACTCAAAAATTTTCAGATGAAAAATTAGAATCCTTACTTGAATCTGCAAAAGGAGAATTAAAAAATACTGCCGGAGAGAATTATAAAATAGAACTTAATGATACAAATAGACCTGATCTGTGGACCTCTGCAGGAATTGCAAGACAAATAAATTTATACTTAAAAAACAAACAATATACATATCCTTTTTTCAATACAAAAGATTCTGATTTAACTATTGAAGTTGACAGCAACATAAAAAATATAAGACCTTATGTAGTAGGATTTGCTGTAAAAAAAATCAACATTACAGAACCTTTACTCCTTGAATTAATACAGAATCAGGAAAAATTTGCCGACAACTTCGGCAGAAAAAGAAAAGACATTGCTATTGGCATTTATAAATTAAAAAATATAACTTTCCCGGTAAAATATAAAGCAGTTGCACCTGATGCAATAAAATTTATTCCTCTTGGCATGGAACAAGAACTTAACTTAAAAGAAATTTTAAAGGAACACCCTAAAGGAATAGAATATAAACATCTTGTTGAAGAGTATGACAAATATCCTATTCTGCTGGATTCAAAAAATAATGTTTTATCTTTTCCGCCTGTAATAAACAGCAAATTTATAGGAGAAGTAGAAGTCGGAGACACTGAAATTTTTATTGAGTTAACAGGATATAATCTATACAATTTAATGATAATAGCAAATATATTTGCCTGTGATTTAGCTGATAGAGGTGCTGAAATAATACCTGCAAAAATATCATACCCCTACCATACTGTTTTCGGCGAAAATTTTATAGCTCCTAAAATAATCGAAAAAGAGTTTTCATTAGATAAATCATATTTTTCTAAAATTGTAGGATTTATGCCTGAAGACTCAGATATAAAAGAGAATCTTGAAAAAATGGGTTTTATTAATATCGACATAACTGCAGATACAGTAAAAGTAGAAATTCCTCCTTATAGAAATG
The DNA here is from genome assembly GCA_964418785.1 of uncultured Spirochaetia bacterium. Lineage (GTDB taxonomy): Bacteria > Spirochaetota > JAHITG01 > JAHITG01 > CAYQNP01 > CAYQNP01. Next base: position 1,454 of record CAYQNP010000131.1, read on the forward strand.
ACATAATGCATGCTGTAGATGTTGTAGAAGATTTTATCATTGGAAAAGGCTTTAATAATATAAAATTCGAAATGCCCACTTATATGACTGTAGGCTCACTTTCAAATTTAGAACTGTTATCAGATAAAGTCAGAGATATAATGGTCGGTATAGGATTTCAGGAAGTTATATCCAATATACTCAATTCAAAAGAAAATATATACGATAAAATGAATTTACCAGAAATAAACGGAGTTGAAATTGCAAACCCAATGACTGAGAGTTATAATGTATTACGAAACAGTATTATTCCGGTACTGCTGGAAGTAGAATCATTCAGCGGCAAAGCAGATTATCCGCATAAAATATTTGAGGTTGGAGATATTGCATTAAAAGATAAAGAGAATAACTACGGAAGCAAGACGCTTATGAATATGGGGGCAGCATCCATCCATTCAAGCTCAAATTTTTCTGAAGTAAAAAGTTATTTAAACAATATAATGTACTACATAGGCATAGATAATTTTGAACTAAGAGAAGAAAAAATACCTTTTTTAATAGACGGCAGAAGCGCAGCTGTATTTGTTAATAATATAAAAACAGGGTATATAGGTGAGGTGCATCCTGATGTACTCGAAAAATGGGATATAAATATGCCTGTTACAGTATTGGAATTAACACTTGATTATCTTCTCAAATAATGCGGAGGGCATTTAATGGAAAAAAAGGAATATAATATTCGCTGGGATATAAATGACTATTCAGCAATAAAGAAAGAACTTCTTGACACATTTCCTTATGAGAACAAAGGTACAGATATAAATGTAAAAATTGAAACAGATGAATTTTCTGCAGTATGTCCATGGTCAGGCCTGCCGGATTACGGAAAAATCATTGTTGAATATATCCCTTCAGATATAATACTTGAGCTTAAATCTTTTAAGTATTACTTATATACTTACAGAAATGTAGGAATTTATCAGGAACACGCAATAAATAAAATATTTGAAGATCTTGATGAATTACTTTCTCCTAAAAAAATGAAAATAACATTAATTTACAATATACGGGGTGGTATTTTAACTACTGTAACACGGGAAAAATAATATGCACACAGAAATCACTTTTTTAGGCACAGGGACTTCAGGAGGAGTTCCTGAAATAGGATGCAACTGCCCTGTTTGTACTTCTTCCGATAAACGCAATAAAAGATTAAGAACTTCTGCTTATTTACAATTCAAATCAGGGAATAATACTCTTTCAATTTTAATTGACACAAGTCCAGATTTCAGGCAGCAATGTCTTACAAATAATATCACGAAAATAGATGCTGTTCTATACACTCACAATCACTACGACCATATATGCGGGTTAGACGAATTAAGACGATTTAATTTTCTGCAGAAGAATATTATTCCTATTTATGCAGACAGGAATGTCATAAAATTTATAAAAAAGAGTTA
>CAYQNP010000132.1:0-10263 GCA_964418785.1 uncultured Spirochaetia bacterium
AAACAGCATAAAAATACTTAAAAGAATAACCCAATAACAGCCAATCATACAGTCGTGCACCGTAAGAAAAATAAAACTTCTCTTCAGAAAAATCTTTAAGCGGCAGGTCATCATTAATTCCCTGATAATTAACAGCAATACCAACACTTCCCTTCCAGACAAACGGCATAGTTGCACTGAAACAATAATTCTCAACCGCGCTCATATTATACAGACTCGTATAATCAAACTCGATATTTTTTGTATTAATAAGTCCCAGCCCCGCTGGATTATAAAATATCGCGGATGTACTGTCAGCCATCCCGGTAAAAGCTCCTCCTAATGCAGCAACGTCAGGATTAACAACAGAATATTCAAATGCTGCTTTGCTTTTAAGTGCTCCCAAAAATAAAATAATAAAAATAATTATACCTGTTTTTCTCATCTTTTTATCGCCACTATTTTTTTTACTGAATCTTTACTCGTTGTGCTTTCTGCTTTAAATTTAAATAAATATATCCCGTTATTCAAAATTTTTCCATTATCATCCTTCCCATCCCATACTATTGAATACTGCCCGGCGTCATAATATTTACCGTAATTATAACTAAATATGGTTCTAACCAATTCTCCTTTTATATTAAAAATGAATAAATCAACTTTTGCTCTCTCTTTTAAACCAAAAGTAAATACTATTGTATCATTATCACCATCTCCATCCGGGGAAAACTGCATATCATCAACAGAAAAATTTTCTATTAATCTGTTACTGTGGTGTATAAAATAATATTCATCTTCATCAACCAATTTTAAATCGTCTATTATACATTCGCTGTTAACACAATCCTCATTCTTAGTTATAACAAATTCAAGCTGAGTAATTTTTTTTAAATCTATAGAAGGATTACTCATATTATCAGGAACAGAATAGCAGAATCTCCAATCTTCAGGTTTAAGTTTTAAAGTTATCCAATCAGAAGTGTTACCAATTAAACGATAAAATGTTCTGTAAAATACAACTTTATTATTATCATCTTCGGATGCTATTTGAACTTTTAAGTTATTATTATCACCGCTTGTTTTAATCTTAAACTCAAGAAATCCTTTTGCCATATTAAGAAAAAATTGCCGTTCAATAAGAACGAAACTTCCCGAATTAAAAGTAAAATCAAATTTTACAGAACGGGTATATTCAGCAATACCATCCCCGGATGATATTGCAACAGAATTATCTAAATCTCCGTATTTCACCCATGGAGATTTAGAATTATAATAATCCATTGAATCAACTGTTTTTACCAATCCAGCACTCTTAAAACTCCTATAAAACTTAATATCATCTATATTTATGTAAAAACTTTCTGAATTGGTCAGAATATTACTATCATCATAAAAAGCAAATTGAAACTCACCTACAGACTTTAAATTTATATTCTTAAAATACTCTATAGGTATAATTATTTCCTGCCATTGATTATAAAAATTATCTTCAGTACTGTTGACTTTATACAAAACTCCGTTATAGCCTGTATCCTGAAGAACAATACCAATATTCACATTAGATTTATTGGCTTTTATTTTAAATTTCACATAGTCATAATCAGATAAATTAGTATACTGTGAACCTGATATTTTCATAATCCATTTTACAGTATCTGCTGCAGTACTTCCTTTTGTATAATGCAGAGTCATATAATCTAATGAAGAGTTAGTTGCAACAACATTATGATCGCAGGAAGCAGGAGCTTTATAAAAGAGCTGAACACTTCCAAGTAAAGTATTAGAATCATCGTTATCACTAAAATCATCAAGAGTAACCAGAGATTCAGGAATATCAGATGAACGAAACAGCTCCAACTTTGTAAGTAATAAAGTCCCTTTATCCCCTGCTGCAGCATCTTTTACAACAAATTTTATTTTTTCCACTTTAGACAAATCAACCCCTTCGAAAGAATCAAGATTAACTATCCCTGTATCAAAAGAATACATTGTAGACAAATTAACAATAAATTTCTCAACTCCATTAATGTTAAAATATAACGACGCAGCAGAACCAGTATATTTATAATAGAATCTGAGTCTGTCACCCTGACTTAAATCCATATATTTGAACTGTTTGTAAAAAGCACACCAGTCACTTTCATCAGATGATTTATTAAATGAAGCAACTATTTTCAGGCCGTTTCCGCTATATCCCGAAGTGCTTTTTAAAGATGCAGATGCATTACTGCTTGCAACAGGATACCAGCCCTCAGTAGAGTTAAATTCATCTACTACTATATCCCCTATTACCACTGAGATATGCGCAAAAATAAAAATAACTGCTATTAGAATAAGTCTCTTCATAACTATAGATTTATCCTCACCCCAATCATTTGCGTTGAATTAAGTTCTACAAAATTAAAATCGTACTGTAATCCATAATCCACATATAAATCAGTATATTTAAAACTGAAACCGAAATTAAATGAATGTTTATTTATTCCGCTGTTTAAAGTTAATATATTCTTAACTGCAAGGATAGAGCAACCTAATTTATAATCAAAATAATCATCGTAATATTCAAGTTCAGCCGAAGCATCTAAATAATCAGTAAACTTATATGATCCTCCAATACTGAATCGCCGGTTTAACGGTTCGTCATAACTGATACCTGTTTTATTTGAGAATAAATTTGCAGCAACAATTCCGAATTTGTAAGTATCCTGTGAAAACAGGATACCGATTGTAAAAGTAAAGAAATGCAATACTGTTTCAAGCCCTACATCATTTTTTACATTAGGTTCAAACCCAACACTTCCGTATTTGACACTTATCCCGCTGCTGAAAAAGCTTAGTTTTCTGCTATATCCTCCTATCAATAATGTTTCACTGTAATTATCAGAATGAAATGCATGATAGCCCAAACCTATTCCATTCCCGCTTATATCTTTTGCCGCACTTATGTTATATGTATATATTGAGTTATTAATAATATCAGGATATAGACTGAAAAAATTTATTGACAGATTGATATCTGTTACATAATTAAGAAGAGCAGGGTTATAAAATACTGAGTCAGAAGAAGTTAAGTTCGCAGTTGTTATATTTCCCATAGAATATGCTTTAACACTGAATATATTGTAATCAAAATAACTGTATAATTTTACACTTATCAATAAAAATAATATTAAAAACTTTTTCATAAATAATCCCTCTTTATTTAATAACCGTAATGCTGTTTTTTAAACTTTTGCCCGGAGTTTTAACAAATAGAATATATACACCGGGTGAAACATAATTATTAAAATCATTTTTCCCGTCCCATGAGAATACAACCCTGTTATTAACAGGATTTATACTTTTCTCATATACAACATCCCCATTTAAATTTATAAGTTTAAAAGTAATTTCACTATTATTATTTAATTTTGTATTAAAAGACACTGTTAGAAGATCATTCTGTCCGTCATTATTCGGTGTGAGAATTTTTTCAGACATATAAAATTCGCTGATATCTTCAGTATAAAATGCGGAAGAGATATTATTATTACTTTTTGTTCCTATTATAAAAACCCCGCTTCTGTCGAAACTGCACTTTAACATTCTGTTACCAAATTCATCATAAACATCTTCAGAAGGAAGTTCAATCCATGCGCCATCATCCCAATAATACACAGATAAATTCTGAGCAGAAACTCCAGCAGGCAAGTCAGGAACAGGCAGAGATACAGAAATATTCTTATTAAAATAAACACCTGAAGGGCCTAAAACAATTCCGTATCCGTAAAATGATATACCGGAACCTGTTGAAGAAGCAAAATCATACACAGATTTCCCATTATACGATTTTGAAAGAGAAAAACTTAATTCACTATCATTAAATGATTGAGCAGGTATATCTATGTATGAAAAATCTGTATCCCTCAACCATCCGCCTTCGTCATTCAAAATAGTTCTTGACTTAACAAAAATAGAGCCTGTATAACAATGATAAAAAATCGCAGAACTCGATTCATTACCGAAAATATCAATTGCAGATACTCTTACATCAAATACTTTTTCAAACGGCGGATTCCATAACGAAGTCTTATATAAAGAATTGGATACAGAATAATCCTCTGCAATAAAAATCCATTTATCTGTATTAACAAGTCTGTATTCAAATCGGACGCACTCAATTGAAGAATCATTTGAACGCGAATCGCAAACAGCAGAAATCACAGAACCATTAGTAGAATTAAATACAAAATGATTGGATATATCAATTCCGCTTACCTGTATATTTGACGGTACAGAAGGTGCATTTGTGTCAGGAGTATAATCTTTTATTTCAAATGCTATATCATCAAGATAGAGAGAACCGTTTGTAGTACCGCTGTTTTTATCACAAACAAACCCCACATAATTTAATTGCGAATTTGTAAGATTTGGAAAATTTCCCAGAGGAAGTGTGAACTTTTTCCAGGTATCACTTAAAAAATATGTACCGCCAAATGCAGACAAAAACTGTGCATGTGACCAATGATTAATTTCAATCTTTACATCAGAGAAAGTACCTACAACAGGTACTCCTTTTGCATTAAAAACAAGATTACTGTATATAGAACAATTCCTTGTATTTACAAATGAGATCATATAAATGACCCAGCCTGAATTTGATATTGAAAAGTTAAACTTTAAACCGTAAGGAAAAATATTAAAATCAGCAGTAAGGTGCTCAACGCTATAAGAATATAAATCATCATAATATACATTATTGTCTGCATACATATCATTGGCAGAATTTGTGTTATAGAATGAATCTATAATAATTCTGCCGGGAATATTTGTTCCGAGCATAATATTATCGATATAAATTGTACCTGAACCGCTGTTATATTTCCATTCGCTTACAAAATTAAGTGTAGAAGGAGAAGAAAAATTAGTACCAAGTCCGTCAATAGGAATAACAACTTTTTGCCAGTTTGTTGTTATTTTATGTTCCGGCAAATAAGCCGATATATTTACAAATCTGTTTGCCCCGTCATTATATCCGGCTATAATATTATCTCCGACAGCACTTGCATCTCCTTTTATAAAAAAACTTATATAATGATATTTAATATAATTTACAGAAGTATCAAGAGGTACGCTTATCCCGGCATACCCGCCGCCGGAAATATCACATCCGGAATAACTTATCTTCAAAGCGTACCCTGAATTTCCAAGAGCCTTACTGCTGTCAATTGAATAAGAAATACCACCTCCGCCCCCGGCATAGCTCCCTATAAGTTCATTCTGATATGTTATGTTGTCCCCATCGTTAAAATCATCTATCAGTAATACTGCATTCCCCCCACCTGGAGCAGTTAATATAATCAATAATAATATTAACTTCTTTAAAAACTTCATAATTATTTTTTCTCTCCAAACATAAGATTATCAATATTTTTTACAACTTTATTTTTAAACTCATCAATAGAAAGTTCATTACTGAATAACATATCAAGCGATTCTCTCAAATACTTATCCTGTGCTTCCTGCCATTTTGAATGGAACGGTTCAAAAATAATATAATTTACTGCTTTGTTTAACATTTTTTTATTAAGGGGTTTTTCTTTACTTTTTGCGAAATATTTACCCTCGGCAACAATTCTATTAGCAGGCTGAGCCAATCCTGTTTTAGCGAGCCATTCCTGCCCCTTAACTCCGGCAAGAGCCTTTAAAACTTCCCATGCTTCTTCAGGGTGTTTAGTTGCTTTTGTAATAGCATAACCGCTACCGCCGCTGCCGAAGGCTCTCTTAACAGGTCCTTTCGGAAACATTACTATATCCCAGTCAAATGATTTAATCTTTCTAAATCTCGGAGTTTCCCAGATTCCGCTTGTCATCATTGCAAGTTTTCCTGCCATAAACATCTCTGCAGGTCCCTGATCCAGACTCTTCAATGCAAGCGGAGAAGGTGATACCTTATACTTGTTACATAAGTCCATATAGAATTGTAATCCCCTTAATGACGCAGGAGAACCAAGCATACATTTAGCCGGATGTTCAACACTATCTGTAATCTTCCCTCCAAATGAATAAACAAAATTCATCCATGACCATGAATAAAAACCGTATTGTATTATATTTCCATTAGCATCTCTTTTGGTTAATTTTTTTGCTATCCGGAGCAAATCATTAAAATTCCAGTTATCAGTAGGATATGCAACACCTGCTTCATCAAATAACTGCTTATTGTAGTATACACAGGCAAATGGAGCAATGTCCCGAGGAATCACATATATCTCACCATTTCTCGTAAAACGCTTAACAACGGGCTGAAAAAAATCATTAATATTAAACTCTTTGTCTTTTTTGATAAAAGGAGTTAAGTCTAAAAATATATTTTTTTCATACATAGGTACAAATACATTAACCTCAGTAAAAACTATATCAGGCGCAGAATCACCAGCCATTTGAGTTAAAATTTTAGAGATATAATCAGAGCCGCCTTTTGTATGCTGAAGTTTTACAATTATATTAGTATGGGTTGCTTCCCATTGTTTCATCAAATCAGTTATAATCTTTATTTCTTCCGGGCCGCCCCAATATGCTACACGAATTACAACTTTATTGTCATTCTTAACTCTTTTAACACAAGAAAATGTAACACCAATAATCACAACAATTAAAACAGAAAATAATAAAAACTTTTTCATTTTAAATATACCTCCACTTTATAATTTTTTCTTTTATTATCCGGCACAATAATATTTCCTTCAATCTCTTTACCGTCAACAATTATTTTACTTATCTTTTTAGCAGAACCTTTATTTATAATTCTTATATTATAATAAACACCTCTAAATTTTCTTTTAATTGTTACATCATTCCATGAAGAAGGAATTTTGGGTTCTATTTTTAAACCTTTCCAATCAGGTTTTATTCCAAGCAGTTCATTAACCAGAATTGTAAATAGCCAGGCAGCAGACCCTGTATACCATGTCCAGCCGCCCCTGCCATATAATGGAGAATCAACACCATCAATATTTCCCGGAGTAACATAAGGTTCAGCCATATATCTGTCAGGATCCATTCCGGATAAAATAGGACTCATTTTCTTATACAATTCATAAGCATATTCATTCTCACTCATTTCAAGTCTTGCCCATAACGACCAGGTAGCAGCATGAAAATAGACCCCGCCGTTTTCACGAACCCCGGGGGCATAGCGTGTCAGATAACCTATTTCTTCATCAGGAATACTATATGCAGGATAAAACAATAAAGAACCGTTATTTCTGTCAAGATATCTTTTTACTGAATTCATAGCCTGTTTTTTATACTCGTCTCTGCCGGCTCCGCTTAATACACTCCAGGTCTGGGCATTTAAAAATATTTTTCCCTGTTTATTTACTTTACTACCTATTTTCTCACCATTGTCTTTTGTGGCACGCAAAAACCACTTCCCGTCCCAGCCGTATTTATTTAAACTTTTCCCAAGTCTCTCTTTTATCTTTCGATATTTATCTAAATTCTTTTTATCCTTTTTCTGCTTAAATATATACTCCCATCTATCCAATATATAATATAGAAAAAATCCAAGCCATATACTTTCACCTTTCCATTCTGTTCCCACTGCATTTAATCCGTCATTCCAATCTCCTGCCCCAATTAACGGTAAAAACCTTTTACTCATTCTTTTCATTACAACTTCAAATGTTTTGATACAATGCCTGTATAATGTATCACTGCCTTTATCTTTATATTTGATCACCTCAGAAAGAAATTTAAAATCATTTGTTTCAATTAAATACCTGTAAGTAAGAAACGGAAGCCACAACAAATTATCGGTTATATCATTTCTTAAACCTTCTTCTGTAATAGGGTGCCACCAGTGATAAACTATACCGTCACTAAACTGATGTTCAGCATGCAGTTTTATCTGAGCCTTTGTTGTATCAGAATTAATCGGCAAAAAGATCTGGCTATCCTGGAGCTGGTCCCTAAATCCATATGCCCCCCCCTGCTGATAATACGCTGATCTGCCCCATACTCTACAACTAATTGCCTGATATTTTAACCATTTATTTACATATAAATTAATGCTTTTATCCGGTGTATCGACATATAATCTGTTAAATATATCTGTCCAGTGCTCATTTACCTTTTCAAACTCTTTTTCTACATTTTTCAAATTAGAAAAATATTTCTTTATCTTATATATATTCGATTCTTTCTTGTCAAGTCCAAGAACGAATATTATTTCTTTCTCCTGCTTTGGCTGAAGCGATACATTAATTTGCATACTTGAGATTGAATCATTCCATTTTCCAAGACTCTTCTTTAATCTTTTGTTATTAAGAGCAGCAGGGTTTATCAAATCCCCGTATTTCCCCACAAAATTTTCCTTATCGGTGTCAAAATTAACAGGTTTTTTATTACAAAAATTATATGCAATATACTCCCAGCTTCTATTGTTATGCTGTCCTTTTTTATTTTTTAAACTCCATAACCGCTTTGTAGCAATTAGTACATCATTTTTATATTCAGTATCAATAAATATTTTATGAAATTCCCTTGCATTATCAGGAGATACCCCAAGAGCCCACTCCAGATACGAAAACAGAGAAAGGTTCCTTTTCTTTGACCCGAGATTAGAAATTTTTATTTTCCATACTTCAAGAGAATAATCCATCGGCACGAAAACTGTAGTCTCGGTTTTTATTCCATTCTTTTTAGTTTCAATTGTAGAGTATCCGAATCCGTGACGAACTCTGTATGAGTCAAATTTTACTTTCGTAGGCTGAAATGCTGTACTCCAGTATTTACCTGTGTCATTATCTTTTATATAAAAATACTTGCCCCAATCATCCTTAACCAGATCCTGAAACCATCGTGTGAGCCTGTTAAATTCGGAATGAATATACCAGGAAAATCCTCCCCCTGTCTGAGATACTATCATACCGTATTTTCCGTTACTTATAACATTGACCCATGGTTTAGGAGTAAACGGAGTCTTTATAACATAACTTCCATCTATATCAAAATATCCGTATTTAGTTTCAAAATTTTCCCTATCCACCTTTAACCTCCATCATAAAACTTTCTCTTAACGAAAATCTTTTACTAAATTACATATTAAAATCCAAAAGTCAAGTTTTTTTTCATTTTTTTTAATAATTCTATTACTTTATAAACATTTAAAACCAGGCACCGTCACCGGGATGCTTCCCGTTCATCTGTTCCAAAACACGAATAAAACTACCGGTAACATCAACCATACTGCCGCCTCGTTTCTTATATTGCTTAAGAATTTTCACCACATTATTCATATGTTTTTTATATGCTAATTCCAGATTATTAAATTTTCTTATATTATATTCCAGTCCCTCTCTTTTATAATTTCTAATCCATAATTTATAATAATTATTTTTGAGTTTATTATTACTTTTTATCAACTCCTGAAAAATTTTTATAATTTTTTTCAAATTTACACCAACCAACTGCTCGTTCCACATATTAGAATAAGCCTGCAGCCACAGCCTATCAATATCATTTAATAATATTATTTTTCGTAACAATTCCACATTAAAATTTATCTTATATTTCAATTCATCAAAAAAACATTTATTAATTTTAATATCAGCATTATAAATCTCTTTTTTAAAACTACTGGCTTTAGAGAATAATTTTTTAACATTATTTATATTAAAATTTTCAGAAAAAATAACAGAATTAAGAAACGGTTCGGACCAAAAAATTTTAAACAATTCGTAATTATTCTCAAATCCCAATTTTTTATATAAAGTTGCAAAAAAAGAAAACGCATTTACAGGTTCATAATTTGTATTAAAAAGCGCTGCCAGTTTTTTGGGATTTCTTTTACGATTCAATATATTAAAAAAGAACATAAATCCTGGTAGAGATTCGCCGAGAAAATTAAAATTCCCGTCATCACCCCAGGTAGTTATCATAGCTCCTATAACACTATTTTTAAAACTTTCTGCTGCTTCAATAAAATTCTTATTATTCTCATAAGCAATATTAACTTCAGGGAATAAAGTATCCCAGGTCGAGGCGCCGGGACAGATTATCTGAGTATCCTTCTTATTATTTAATTTTTTAATAAGTTTTTTAAAGTATGATACACTGCCGGCACTGTAATCCCAGTTTAAAATAATAATATCTTCCGGAAGCAGCTTAACATCCTCAGGATATTTCAGGAACATATCAGACCACATCATTATTTTTTTATTATACTTATCTGCAATTTCTTTAACCTTTATAATATGCTTTAAAAATAATTTTGTAGGTCCACCGATCTTTGCTGCATAT
>CAYQNP010000133.1:0-2539 GCA_964418785.1 uncultured Spirochaetia bacterium
AAAGTATATGTTTTAAAAGAAGAACCGCATAAGGCAATAATATGGACAATGATACTTCTACCTGTTATTATACTCTTTTTCAAAGAGCCTATTTTATATCTTTTTAACAAGAAGAAAAGAAATAAAGTATTTAAAGACGGATTTGCACTTTATTTAATGGAATACCTTGTAGAGATACTTGAACTTGTAATAGGGTATGTATCAAATACAATGTCGTTTATCAGGGTAGTTGCATTCGGGCTGGCTCATACAGGATTATTTATAGCAATATTCAGCATAGTAAAGATTCTGCAAAATGCTAATGCTCCGTCGCTTGCAACATGGATAACTATTGTGCTGGGAAATATAGGAATAATTCTTCTTGAAGGATTAGTTGTTTCTATTCAGGCAATGCGCCTTGAATACTATGAATTTTTCGGAAAATTCTTTGAAAAAACAGGAAAACAGTATAACCCTATAAGGATAGATTCATGAATATGGTAGATTATCACAATCATACAAAGTTATGCAATCATGCGGTTGGGGAAATGGAAGAATATGTACAAACAGCAATAAATAAAGGAATAAAAGAGATCGGCTTTTCAGACCATTTCCCAATGAATTATCAGCCTGCATACTCAATACCCATTACAAATATTACTATGAGAGAAAATGAAATTGATACATATCTTACAATGATAAAAAAAGCCGGAGCAAAATTTTCCGATATTTCTATTAAAACAGGCTTTGAAGTTGATTTTTTCAAAAAAGAGAATTTATTTTTTAATAAATACACAAATACAATATATCCGGCAATAGATTATGTTATAGGCTCAGTACACTTTATAGATGATGCGGGTTTTGACCAGATAGAATTTAAAGAAATAATAGATAAATATACAGATGAAGAATTATGGAGTAAATATCTGTCTTTGCTAAAAGAATTTATAACAGAATATTCTGACTTTATAGATATAATAGGACATTTTGACTTACCAAAAAAATTCGGCTGGTATCTACCGGATTCATTACTTCCGGAACTTAAAACTATACTTGATTTGGTAAAAGAGAAAAATCTTACTATAGAAATAAACACAGCAGGCTACGAAAGTTTTGCAAAAGAACAATATCCTTCTTTACAAATTATAAAACTTATATACAAACGCAATATAGATATTACACTTGGTTCCGATTCACATGCACCTGATAATGTAGGGCGATATTTCCCGGAAACAATAAATATGCTTAAAAATATAGGATTTAACAAATTAACAAAATTTACGAATCATAAAAAAGAGTATATTGAAATATGATAAAAAAAATTTTGCTGATAATAATCAGTATAATTATAATAATAAATACAACTTCAAAGAATTTAAGAGCCGAATATTCACCTACCACAATAGATAAATTTATAATAGTGGGAGGAATTCTTGGCGGTATAGAATTAATACACACGGCTTATATGCTATTTTTTAAACATAATGAGCATAAAATGTTAAGAAATAAAAATACCTCAACGACAAATTCTACAGATGATGCTATAAATAAGGAAGAACTATTAAAAAAACTGCTTGCACCTTCCAAATTACTTACAATGTATGAAGAAAGGACAAATACAGTTATCAGCAAAGAGACAAACTTAATTGTAAGTACAATATCAAACACTTATGCTACAAATGAGAAGAGTCTAACAAATTCACTCAAAACAACTTCTTCCACTCAGAAGCAGGTACTTATTAAAACAAATATTATAGTAGAGAGATTTAAAGTATCTCCTCAGACTGAACAGTCCAATTTTACCTATACAATAACAAACACAAGGACGAAAGAATCATTTGAATACACAGCCGGGGCAATAGATTACTACGATGTCGGAGTGGCTTACTATCATGTTGGAAAAAAGAAAAAAGCAAAAGAGTATCTGCTCCACACAATTGCTATAAATAAAAAGAAAAAAGAAGCAATTGAATTTTTAATGAATCATTATAAAATAACTTTAAAAGAGATCAGACTGGAAGCAAAAAAATATAAAACAATAAAAAAATAATTTATTTTATATTAATCCTGTATTTAATAAGTCGTGAAAAACATTTATTATTTAAAACAAACAGATATAAAACATAATGCGATTTATTAATCAAAAATTTTATATCTGCTTTCTTACTTAATCTATCTTTATAAGTATTTTCAAGTATTGAGCCCACCAGTGAAAAACCGGATATTCTTTCAGGAAGCACATCTACCCTCTCCATTATTCTTGCCTTATTCGGTATTTTACAATATTTCAGAAAATTTTGAAGCTGGTGGTTATAATTTTTATCCAAATTATTCTATGACATACAATATTAAGCCTTGTAGTATAGAAAATAACGATTGTTATAAAAACCTTGAAATAGAAGATAGTAAAGAACAAATTACTCAAAATAAATTTAAACTAAAAGGTAAATTTAATAGTAAAAACGATAAAGACAAATATACTCTTTATTTACAATCAAATACAACAATTCATGCTTCAAGAGGTTATAGCAATTTAGCTTTTTATATAGATATATTTAAT
>CAYQNP010000134.1:0-3522 GCA_964418785.1 uncultured Spirochaetia bacterium
TGCAAAACTCTTCCCATATTAACAGCATAAAAAGCTGTTGCATTCCACCATCTGACATTGATTAGAATCAAGACACCTTTCTTATTTTCCATAAATTACCTTTTAACGGATCTCCACATAACAATATCTTTAATTTTATTTCCTGCTGTTCTAATACGCTCACCGAGAATACGGGCAAGTTTATACAGAATTTTCACACCAATAGCAGGTTCTTTAGATATTAATTCCTGTAATGACACTCTGTACAACTCAAACATAACAACCTTACTTACAGCATAAACAGACGCTGAACGCTTAGAGCCGTCAAGCAAAGCCATTTCCCCGAAAAAATCTCCATCCACCATATTTTCCAGGACCTGCTCTTTATTCTTATTCAATTTTTTTGCAATTTTCACAGCACCTTTATGAATAACAAACATTCTATCACCGGGTGTACCTTCTTTTATTATCTGCTCGCCGGCTTCATATATTTTTTTGCGAAAATATTTTGCTATCTTTGCACGCTCATAGGCTGTTAAATCCTCAAATAGGTTTATATCCTTCAGTACTTCAGCAACTTCTTCATCCTGTTTTGTTAATAACAAATTAGAAAAAAATCTCATAAGCAATTCCCCTTAAATTTTTCGTTTAATTATTTTTCTTGCAAGAGCAGAATTAGGAATATTAATTATTCCGTCTTTAGTATACACGAGCGAATCAAACAAGCCTATCTCTTTCAGAACGCCATCAACTTTATCATAATGTATTTCTGAACCTTTAGGATATAATTGTTTTAATTTAAAGGAAGCAATAATATCAGATGCAAGATATCTGCCGCCTAAACCAAAGGCAATAGCAAGTCCGAGAAAAACATATTTTAAAATATTATTTATTATAACAGCAACAACCTGATCTGATACTTTTAATATAGAAAGACCTAACAGTAAAGCAAAGACTGATATATTTATATTTAAAAGAGTTTGAAATATTTGTGCAATACTTTCTTTTATACCGGCTCTAACAATAGTGCTTTTTAGCATCTTGCCTAAAAAAATTGAAAAACCAATTCCGATTATAAAAATAAATACGGCAACAAGCGCCTGGGGAATATATAAAATTAATCTGTCGACCAATTGAAAGGCAGACTGCGTTGTAAAAATATTTACAGCTACTGTAAATGAAATAAAAAGCATTAACCAATAAAATAACGTTCCTATTGTAGAAGAAGGTATATTATGTAACCCCCCAGATTCAAGAAATCCTGTAAACCCTGTTCTGTCTGAGAAATCATCAAAGTGTAATAACCTTAATACTGTTCTAATTATAATTTGTAAAAGTTTTGCTATTACCCAGCCTATTATCAAAACAATGGTTGCAAATAATAACTGAACAAATAAATCCTTATAATTTGCGAGATTCTCAAGCAAAGGCGCTATAACTGTTTCTTTAAAAAATTCAACTGTAAACATCGTGTTCCTCCTTACTAAAAAGTAATCTTATTCTGCAATTTATTTATTGTCCGGGAAGTTATACCCGGAACTTTTTTCAAATCAGTTATGCTTTTATATTTTCCGTGTTTATTTCTATATTTAATTATCATTTGCGCTTTAAAAACCCCTATACCTGTTGATTCGAGTAATTGTTCAACTGTTGCATTGTTTATATTTATCTTTCTTATATTAGAGTTATACTTTTTTTCTGATTGAACTTTTTTATGTGAAGCCAATATAATTTTTCTGCTTTTCCCGGATTTCTCCGGATATACAGTATACTTAATACCGTCAGTTACAATGCGTATAGTTCCGTTTAAATCAGTTCTATATATTTTTGCACCAACAGTTTTATAATTATCAAGAGTGTCTGTATCAGGAAAAGATATATCTCCGGCACTTATTACTGCTGTTTCCGGTTTAACTGTTTTTACGAACAATTCAGGATTAGAATTTTTTGCGCCATGATTAGGTACTTTTATAATATCTGCTCGTAATTTGTAACCTTGTGATAATAAATACCTGACTGCTTCTATATTAATATCACTTGCAAATAAAAATTTTATTCTTCCATAAATAAGTTTAATCACAAGAGAATTATTATTTACATCTGAAGATGTATTTGAATAAAGCCTTGGAGGATTTAAAACAATTGCTTCAACATCCGGTCCCCAATTTAAAACATCGCCTGCTTTTTTTGTATAATACTCATAATGGTGTTTCTTTATTAAGATGTCTTTGATATTTGCATCTATGTTATCCATGCTCTTAGTATCCTGTAATTTCATAATTGTTTCTAAGAAGTGCTCATACTCATAAGAAGTAAAAGGCATTCCGGAATCATATATATCACCAACATCGTAATTATTAATTACTTTAATTAATCCGCCAATATGTTCGTTTTTAGGATTAGACAAAATCACATTATCAATTCTATTGACATTATATTTATTAAGATATTTTTTTATTATTTTATACTGGGATTCATTTCCTCCGTCAATCAATATTACCTGTTTTGAAGGTGTAATAATTAACACAGCATCACTATTTCCCACATCCAGAAATTCAACTATAAGATTTTTTCTTTTCCCTGCAAATAAAACATTAAAAGAAAAAAAAATTAAAATCAAGAAAAAGACATACAAATATTTCCTGATAAAAAATATTTTTTTATTTTCAAATTTAAAAAACATATAAAAAATTATAACAAATATAAATAATTTGTCAAGGGACGGAGGCTGTTTTTATGAAATAATAAAAAAGTAATAAAAAGACGCACCGTCCCCCCTTCTCCTCGTGTAATAGCATTGCCCATTATTGTAGCCGAGTCTTCTGGCTCGGCTTTTAGATAAGAGCGAATGATTATTCGCCCTTACAACCCGCAAGCAGGTGATTCCTTATAAAATTAATACTGTTTTGCACCGTCCCCATTACTTAGTCTTTGTGAAGGTGTAAATTTTTCGGATTTGAATTGCAGTCGTTTTTCCACGATGGAAAAACAGCAATTCACCTCGGAGAAGCACACGGATGTGCTTCGAGAATGAGAAAAATTTACACCGAACTGCGTCATCTCAAGCAGGTGCTTCCTTTCAAAGTTAATACTGTTTTGCACCGTCCCCATCACTTACTTAAATGAAGAAGAAAATGTAATTTTTATTTTCATATCTCTAACATCTTTCTTAATTTATTAATGTCAGAAGAAAATTTTAATTTGCCTTCTTTTTTAGATTTCTTATAATTTTTGTATATCTCTTGTCTGCGTTCTTCTATTATATTTTTTTCCAGCATCTCCTTTATTTCTTCTTTCTCCTCTAATGGTAATTTTATTATAACTTCAATAGCAATATTGAATAAAGTTTGAGAACGCATATTAAACCCTCCAAATATTATTCTAAATAGAATATAGTATATAAAACAGAAATTCCCAAAAATAATTTTGCTTGAAATTTTTTGAAAATATATTATTTTATAAACTAAGAAAAGAAAGAAAGAGAAGAAGAAAAAAGAGAATTTTTTAACTTTTAGGATTGATTTTTAAATTTTTTACGCCAAT
>CAYQNP010000135.1:0-15512 GCA_964418785.1 uncultured Spirochaetia bacterium
AAATCCAACACCAAAACTGTAAAAGTAGTCTGGATAATTAGATTTTTTTTCTATTCCCAATAAAAAATCGTATTTATTTTCATGATTTAATTTAGCGCCTATTTTAAAACTTGATGGTAATGATTCTGTTTTTTCTATAAAAGTAAGCCCGGGACCAATATTAAGTAAACTTGCTCCGAGTGATAGTACATTATAACTTACAGTATGAAGTGTAATATTATATGCAGCTCCGATATTTAAAAAAAGAGTCGATGCACTATATACTGCATAAGTTGCCGAGAAAAAATTAGCATTTGCACCTATAACTATATTGTAAGGAAGTATATATCCTGTACCGAGTCCTATATACATTTCTCTGAATTTTAATGTTTCTCCTGTTGTTGTATCTTCTAATGCTTCCATTCCTGCATAACCGAATCTTCCGTTTATATTAAAGTTGTTTATAGGATATACTATATCACCATAAAACATATTTATAGAAGCAATATATGAAATATAAGATATAACACCTGCAGGATAATTTAGATTTGCAACAACCGCAGGATTAGAGTAGACACCGGTTATTGAGTTATTAACAGCAACACTGCCGTATTTTAGACTCTTTTCTTCCGCGCTTTTAGACTTTACAAGCAAAAGTCCTACTTCTGCATTTAAAACAGAAGTGGAAAATACTATAAAATATATAAATACTATGAAATTAAATTTTTTCATTGATTTATAATATAACCCCCTGATTTTATTTTTCAAGTTTTTTTTATACTTCCATATACGGTTTTCTGCCTATAGCATTGGATATAGGAATAGTAAATATTTCTCCGATTTTTTCTTTTGTTATGTCAACACCGCTTTCTTTCAATATAGCATCAATCTCATATATGAGATTTTCATTATCTATCAGGGCTGTTATTATTCTTGAATAAGGTTTTTCGCCTTCCATTGTGAAATTAAGTCCTGCAAAAATAGGTATAGATAAAGGTAATGATTCTTCAAGAGATTGAGGGACAATGACATTAGAATTAAGAATTCCTACTTCAACAAGAGTAGCTAAAAAATCACCGAGATATTTTTCCTTATAAACTATAATCATTAACAGATACATAATTTATTCCTTATCCTCTAATAATAATTTACTTGATTTATCAAGTTTTAGTCTATCCGGATAAGCCTTGTCGAATTCGTATAATACATTGATAACATTTTCGTTTGAATCCGCCTGTAGAAATTTATTTTTCCATTTAGGATTTCTTAGAATGCGGGCAATTTTAGCTATTAATTGGAGATAGATTTTGGTTAATTCCTGTGGTGCGGCAATAAGGAATATGAGTTTTACATCTTTTTTGTCTACAGATTTAAAGTCTATTCCGTCTCTGCATATTGCAATTGCAACTGAAAAAAGCCTTACATTTCCTGATTTAACATGAGGAATAGCGATTTCATTTCCTATTCCTGTTGTCTGGATTTTTTCTCTTTCAAGCACAGACTTGTAAAACTTATTAGCATCTTTAATCCTTTTTTGTTTATAGAGCAGAGTTGAAAGTTCTTTTAAAATCTTGTTTCGGTTTTTACATTTTTCTTTTATAATTACTAAATTTTTATCAATAATAGATAACATCAAATACTCCTATTTAATTTTAATATAATAAATTAGAAAAATAAATCAAGTTTAAATTGCATAAATTTCAGAATCAGATAAGATTTGATAACCGTTATTAACGAGAATTTGTTCTGCTTCAGGATATTTTTCAACTTCAATGACAATAGCAGCCTTTTTTTTATCTTCGAGTACAAAACCGTAAGAGTCTTCTATATTAATTTTGTTTTCTGATAGTATTTTTAACAGATTGTGGAATCCCCCGGGTTCGTCATTTACAACAACAATAATGATTTTTTTCATAAGAGCAGTAATATTTTTTGCCTGAAGATGTTTAGTTGCTTTATCAGGGTCATTAACGAGAATCTTTACGATTCCGAATTCACCGAGACTTGCAATAGATATTGCTCGCATATTTATATCTGCATCGTGGAGAATTTTTGTTATTTTCTCAAGACCACCCGGTTTATTTTCTATAAAAATCGAGATATGATGTGCCATCTTATCCCTCCTTGTTTCTTAAATCAATTACTCTCCGGGCTTTGCCCTGTGCAACAGGAATACTGCCCGGTTCCACAAGTTTTATTCTTGCTGTTACCCCTATTTCCTGTTTTAATTCTTCAACGAGTTTTTTTCTGAGATTATCAAGTGTAGTAAGGTTGCCGGTAAAAGTTTTTTCATTGATTTCAACCTTAATATATAGCCTGTCCATATAATCTTCTTTGTGAATTTCAATAAGATAATTGTTCCCTATATCAGATATTTTCATTAAGGTTTTTTCTATCTGGATAGGGAATATATTAACGCCGTTGATAATAATCATATCGTCATTTCTGCCTTTAATTCTGTCGAGGCGTTTATGTGTTCTCCCGCATTTACATTCGCCGGGCAGAATTTTGGTGAGATCTCCTGTTCTATATCTTATAATAGGCATTGCTTCTCTTTTTAAAGTAGTCAAAACAAGTTCGCCTTCTTCTCCTTCTGGTAATACTTCTCCAGTATCAGGGTTTATTATTTCTACATAATAATTATCTTCCCAGATATGCAAACCGTTTTGATATTCACATTCGAAAGCCACTCCCGGTCCGTTCATTTCAGAAAGTCCGTAAGAGTTAAATACCTTTACATTATAAAGTTCTTCAATTTTTTTGCGAATTTCTTCGCTGTGCGGTTCTGCACCTATAAAGAATATTTTAAGATTTAAATCATTAATAGGGTTTATATTTAATTCTTTAAAGTACGAATAAAGGTGGAGTGCATAACTGGGAAGGATGTGAACAACAGAAGTATGAAAATTTTGCATAAACCATATCTGTCGTTTACTGTTTCCCGGGCCTATAGGCAATACCATAACACCAAGTTTCTCAGCTCCATAATGAAACCCGAGACCTCCTGTAAAAAGTCCGTATCCCATCATGTTTTGAAATACATCATTTTTTCTGACACCCGTCATATACATTGAGCGTGCTATTAAATTTGACCATTCTTCTATATCGTTTTTTGTGTGTAATACAACCGTAGGATTCCCTGTTGTTCCTGAAGAAGAATGTAATCGTACCACCTCGCTTAAGTCAACTGTTAACAGTCCGTAAGGGAAGTTGTCGCGTAAATCCTGTTTTGTTGTAAAAGGTAGGTCTTTTATGTCATCAAGCGAATTAATTTTA
Source organism: uncultured Spirochaetia bacterium (assembly GCA_964418785.1). Lineage (GTDB taxonomy): Bacteria > Spirochaetota > JAHITG01 > JAHITG01 > CAYQNP01 > CAYQNP01. The sequence continues at coordinate 3,256 of CAYQNP010000135.1, forward strand.
TCTATATTTTTTAATCTGTTTTTGTAGAATGGTGATTTCCTGGCTCTTTGTATAATTAAGTTGAATTTCTCTAATTGATATTTTTTTAAGTTATCTTGAGATATGGTTTCAATGTCTTTTTCCCAGTACATAAGCGACTCCATTAATCATTAATTATGTTGAGATTTTACCATTCTGCATTTTCACCGGATGGTAATATCTGGACTCCTATTTTGAATTGCCAGTCATATTCTGCATCTCTGTTAAGTCCGAATGAAAGAGATGTATCTAATACAACAGGATATCCCTGAGGTTTTACCCTTGAACCGAGAAATAGGACCCAGCCGGAAGAAGCCGGAATATCTGTTTTTGTCCATTCACCGGTAATAGGATTTTTAGTTTTAGTTGCTCCTCCGTTTAAGTACTGTTTCATATCTATACCGCCGGTTAATTTTAGAATAGGCAGAAGTTTATAACCAAGTACTAAATCTCCGTTTATATAAGGACTTGGGCGTACCTGATATCTGTCATTGATATCTCCATATGTCAAAAATGGAGTTATTCCGAGATTAAAATCAAAAGTAATGTCTTTTATGCCGCCGGAATAGAAGAATCCGAGAATAAGTCCCAGACTTTCAGAGCCTGATACCGGAATATAAAGTCCTGCTCCAAGAGAAGTCGCAGGACCGTTAAATGTCTCGGAAAGTTTAAATTTTAATAATTCTATCCAATTGCTCCATTCAAAATCGCCGCTATTATAAGAACCATAACCTATATTGTTTTGTATTTCCACTTTTTCTGTAATTCCGTAATCTATAGAAAAATTAAATAGAGAATGTGTGGACGAATTATTCTCATTATATCCGAAACTGAAGTTAAATCTCGCGGTCCCTTGTGATAATGTAGAACCGGATTTCCCGAATATCGGCTCATATCTTTCTGCAAAAGATATTGAAGTAAATATAAAAAACAGCACAGTTATAGAAAAAAATATTGATTTTTTCATCTTTGCCTCCTTAAATTTGTTCTTTAGAAAATAATATAAGGTTTAAACAGATTGTCAAGGAAAAAAGCATTGATTTTATATATATAAGTTGACTTTGTAAAAATTGTTGCTAAATTTATTATACATTATAATAGAAAGGCAGGTGATTGGTATAATTACTTTAAAAGACATAGCAAGAATAGCAGGTGTTGACATTTCTACAGTATCAAGAGCATTGAATAATAGTGAAAGGATAAGTAAGCCTGTCCGTGAAAAGATACACAAAATTGCTAAAGAATTAAATTATGTGCCGAACGCTTCCGCCTTCAGTTTAAAGAAAAAGATGAACAGAGCAATCGCTATTGTAACTCCAACAATAGATTTCCCCGGAGGAGATTTTTATCAGGAGATTTTGAGAGGAATAGATAAAGTTATATGTGAAAATAGTTTTACAATACTTCTTGCCACTTATAAGTCTAAAAAAAGAACATTTCACAGAATCGTATCTGAAAGAAGAATTGACGGTGCAATAGTTATTGGTGATATCTTTTCTGAAAAAGATATAAAAGAACTTGATGAACTTGGTATCCCTATAATAATGGTTAATCAGTCCGCTGTAATTGATGCTAAAAATATAGTCTTTGTTGCCTTAAATAATAGCAGACTGTCGTATCGAATAACTGAGCATATTATTAAAGTTCATAATAGACAAAAATTGTTATATATAGGAGGTGGAAAGGAATATCTTTCCAGCAGAGAAAGAAAGAAAGGGTTTATTCGGGCGGTTAAAGAATTTAGAGCAGAATATAAAAGCATAGAAGGAGATTTTGCATATGCTCTTGAAACAGGCTATGAAATTATAGAGGATATATACGATAAAAATAGAGCATTTGATTATGATGCAGTTGTCTGTGCAAGTGATAATATAGCTCTGGGAGTATTGAATAAATTAAAAGAATTAAATATACCTGTACCGGATAAAGTTTCTGTATTTGGATGGGATAACATAAGAATAACGGATTTTATAATACCTTCTTTATCAAGTGTAGACCCGAATGCATTTAATATGGGCTTATTTTCAGCAGAAACTTTGCTGAATTGGATAAACAGTAAAGAAAGACCTGAGCAAGCAAAGTATAATATAAACGGAGAATTAATATACAGACAATCCTGCGGGTGTGGGGATGATAGATAGAAAAATAATCCTGCTGCTTTTAATGTTTGTTTTTTTTACATCCTGTACTAATAGAATACCTCTTTTTGAATTAATAGAAGATGAAGTTGTTAATAATAATGAAAATAATTTCACAGGCTATAAATCAGGGGATATTATAACGAATTTTTTATATGCAGATACTGTTTTTTTCGATGCAGGGGTTATAGATAGCTATAAGGCTGTTAATGGAGTTCGAGGAGCAGGACTTTATTCGGGAAGTTTAGATGTGGCTCAGTTGAATTATATAATAAGCAATGGAAATTTTATAATTTTAAAATGGAAAAATAAGATAGTTTTAAACGGCCCAGGAAAAGATTTTGTTGTATTTGAGAATGGGTTTAAATACAGCGGCTATACAAATAGATTCTTTATGGATTTAATAATAGTATCTGTTTCAACAGATGCGGAGAACTGGGTGGATTTTCCGGTTGACTATACATTCCCGGTTGAAAGTGTGTATACCGACAATCCTGGATATTGGGTTGGGTTTGCCGGTAAAACTCCTGTATTGTATAATGAAGACAGTAATAAAACAGATCCTTTTAATGAATCACTGTCCGGCGGTGACGGATTTGATCTTGAAGATTTGCCTGATACAGATTTGGGGCGTGCGATTAAAAGCAATGGATTTCGGTATATAAAATTGACAACTGCTCCGTCTTGTATAAATCCTGATACAGGAACTAATTTTGTAAAGGATGGAATGTCAAATGGGGCAGATATAGACGGAGTATATGCAAGATATTTTAAAATAGAATAAAATAACAGGAAGGAAAAATGATAAAAGCAGGAGATTATATTATAATTTATTGCAAAGGAAAGAAAACACTTGTAAGATTAATGGAAAAACAGTCATATACAACAAAATGCGGCACTTTAAAAGCAGACGATATTATTGGTAAAGAATACGGGACAATAATAGGAAAGAATTATATAATGAAACCTCAATTAGAAGACATAATTATGTTTGGACTTAAAAGAAAGACGCAGATAATATACCCTAAAGAAGCAAGTATGATAGGAGTGAAATTAGATTTAAAAAACGGAAAAAAGGTTTTTGAGTGCGGTACAGGCAGCGGAGCAATGACAATGTTTATAATAGATAAAATAATGCCTGAAGGTGAACTTTTTACTTATGATAGGGATAAAGGATTTCAGGAGAATGCAAAAAATAACTTAAAAGAGTTCGGGTATCTAAATGATAAAATACATTTTAAAATTGGGAATTTAGAAGATGGGATAGAAGAAAAAGATTTTGATGCAGCATTTCTTGATGTTAAGGAGCCGTGGAATTATTTGACTTTAATGAAAGATATTTTAAAGCCCGGTTCACCAATAGGAATACTTGTACCGACTACTAATCAGGTGTCTAAAACATTGTATGAGATGGAAAAACATTTTAATTATATAGAAGCATTAGAAATATTTATGCGGGAGTACAAGGTAAACCCCGCGCGTTTAAGACCCGCTGATATTATGGTAGGCCACACTGGTTACTTGATATTCGGCAGATAAATTTATTTTAGCATATCGCTTGCTTGAGAATATACAAAATCTTCGTTAATATTGTATCTTTCTGCAAGTATTTTGTATGGAGCAGATGCGCCGAATTTATCTATCCCGATGATTTTCCCGTTGCATCCTGCATATTTATACCACCCAATAGTACTGCCTGCTTCAACAATAAGCCTCTTTGTTTCAGCATCTCCTAATATTGATTGTTTATATTCTTCTGATTGTTTGTCAAATAGTTCAGTTGACATCATACTTACAACTCGTACACTGAAACCTTCAGATTCTAATTTTTCGGCTGCAATTAAGGATATAGATACTTCACTTCCCGTTGAAATAATTATTAAGTCTGGATTCTCTTTTGATTCTTTTTTTATTATATAAGCACCTTTATTAACATCAGGCAGGCTGTAACGATTTCTGTCAAATACAGGCAGATTCTGGCGTGTGAGAGTTATTACAACCGGTCCGTTTTCATATGTAAGAGCAAAATAGTACGCAGCTGCGGTTTCAATGGCATCCGCAGGTTTTAGCAGTATTAAACCCGGAATACTGCGGAGCATTATATTCTGCTCAACGGGCTGGTGGGTCGGCCCATCTTCTCCTACAAAAATTGAATCATGACTGAATACAAAAAGAGCAGGAATTTTCATAAGTGCGGATAATCGGATAGCCGGTTTCATATAATCGCTAAATACATAAAATGTTGAAGCAATAGGTCGGAACCCTTTATATAGAGTTATCCCGTTTATAATACCGCCCATTGCATGTTCCCTGATTCCGAATTGAATATTCCTCCCGCTAAAATTATCTTTTGAGATTAAATCATAATTAGAAAGGTAATTTTTAACAGAGCCGAATAGGTCTGCAGAACCGGAGATGAGCCTTTCGTCAAATTCTGCTAATTCCTGCAGTATTTTATTTGATGCATTTCTTGTTGCAATGCTTTCTTCATTTTTAAATATATCATATAACTTATTGAGTATATCCGGTTTCAGTTCAGGATTAAAAAGTTTATTATAAGTATCTTTGAAATTTTTGTCATTTTCTAAAGCAGAATTAAATTCATTTTCCCATTTTGCATATATCTGTTTTAATTCTGATATTCGTGTTTTAAAGTTGTCATATACTTCCTGCGGGATAAAGAAACTCTTATCCGGGTCGAAGCCGAAATTCTGTTTTACTAATTTGGTTTCTTCCGGACCTGCAGGAGAACCGTGTATTTTAGGAGTATTGCTTTTGTTGGGGCATCCTTTACCTATGGTTGTTTTTGCAATAATAAGTTTAGGCTTCCCGTTTTCGTTTTGTGCCCAATCAAGAGCTTTCTCAATCTCTTTAAAATTATGCCCGTCTATTTTTATAATATCCCAATTTTGTGCTTTAAAACGCATTTCAATATTTTCATTAAATGATATTTCAGTAGTTCCGTCAATCGTTATATTATTATCATCATAAAACACTATAAGGTTATCAAGTCCGAGTTTTCCGGCAATAGAAGCAGATTCATATGAGATACCTTCCATCAAGTCTCCATCCCCTGCAAGCGCGTATATTTTATGATTTATTATTTTTGAATTTAAACGAGCCTGCAGCATTTTTTCTGCTATAGCCATTCCAACTGCATTTGAAAATCCCTGTCCTAACGGCCCTGTAGAAGTTTCTACACCTTCGGTTTCTCCGTATTCAGGATGTCCGGGTGTTTTGCTTCCCCATTGTCTGAAGTTCTTTAAATCATCTATGCTTAAATTATAGCCGCTAATATGGAGCATACTGTAGAGTAGAGCAGATCCGTGACCTGCTGAAAGAATAAAACGATCCCTATTTAACCAATTCGGATTTTCCGGGTTGAATTTCAGATATTTTCTCCATAATATGTATACATAATCAGCGGCTCCGAGAGGTAAGCCAGGATGCCCTGAATTTGCTTTATCAATTATGTCAAGAGATAATACTCTTATGCTGTTGGCACTTAAAGTGTCAATATTTTTTGTACTATCCATTTTTTTACCTCCAAAACAATATGCTCATTTGTGAACACAAATAATCATAATTAATCACAAATGATAATAAGAGTATAATATATTTTCATATAAAAGTCAAGAAATAAAATAAAAAAATTGCAGTTTTTGGTGATTTTTATCAGTTTGGAGGGACGGTGCAAAACTTTATTAAAAATTCAAGCATTTTAACAGTGAAAATGCAGAGTTACGGCTACCGCTGGAATACAAAAAAGTTAATAAAGTTTTGCACCGTCCCCAATGCCCATTCCTGACATAATTTCTTCTATGGATTTTCTGTCAAAGGAGATAGGAGAAGGCGGGAGTCTTGGAATCATAAATAATACATATTTATACAGGTTGCTTTCTTCAATCCATATTTTAGAGTACAGCAATCCGTACTGAACTTTCAGGCTTAACAATTCAGGTTTTGCACCTTTTTCAAGAGCATCTCTAACGGTTTTTATTTTAGTATCCTTGCCTTCAGGATCAAGTGCTTCAAGAAATTTTGAAGCCAGTTTACTTCCTATATGGGTTATATTTACACTCGCATAAAAATCACTTGATTTAACAAAGTCAATCCCTGTTCCTCTGACTCGCATATTTGCAAAAAGTCTGGTATCATCTTTTTTAGAAAGTTTAATTTTTTTTATTTTTACCGGGTTGATTCCGGTTAATTCCATATTAAATTGATAATTAAAATGTTGAGGCTGAAGGTCTGCAAGATCGAAATATGATTTATTGATTGTTATACTTCCGTCGAGAAGAGAAAAATCTGCTTTGTTAATTCTTGCTATATTTCTTTCGTAGTTCATATCAAGTTTAATGTCTTTAATATTAATACCGTTTACAGTTACAGATTTAATTGTAAGATTATCAGGCTTATTTCTATATAATCGAATAAGAGGATAATTTATGGTTTCCAGGTTTTTAATTGCTGATTCCTTTAAAACATCAGCTCCGGGATTACCGCTACTGCTTATTATGTGAGTATACGGAATAAAACCGTTTATATCCGTAATTTTTAAATTTTTCATTGAAAGATTAAAATGATTAAAGTTTAAGTTTCCCTTTATCAGAATGTCGTTTTTAAAAGTATTTACAAATGTTTTTACATCTATACCGCCGTTTACAAATATATTTGTCATAAAAATAATATTTGTTTTCGGTGTAAATTTAAATACAGTTTTTACTTGAATGTCATTTTTTATTAATGAGCCTGTTATATGACCGTAAACAGGTATGTCCGGGATATTTAAAGATATATTTTTAATTATGGTTGTATCTGCATTGTTTATTATGTCAGCTTTAAGTTCAGCAGAAGATATAAGTTTTTTAGAGAATATTTTAAAACCATTTGCATAATTTGTACTGTATTCTGTAAATCTGTTTACTACAGAGCCTGTTGTAAAATTATACTTCAGGCGTATGTTTTTATTCTTTTTTGTTAATCTTAATTTTGAAACAAAACCATTAATTTTTATTCCTGAAGTATCTGAATATAATTTACTGTATGAATTTGTAATTATAAAAGATAGTTTAATTAAGTTATCTTTTTTATAAAATCTGATAGAGTTAGATATTTGTGATTCAATGTCATTGTAAGGAACAGATGCTTTAAGCGGGATGGGGAGTACTGCTGCAATATTGTTTAAATCAATAAAAGATTTTTTTGAATAGGCTTGTATGTACTTAGCGTTATTTAATATCTTTGCAGCCATATTTAAATAAAAGAGATTATTAAGCGATATAATAAATTTATTTATAAAAATATTTTTATCAGAAGGATATATTTTTATAGAAGTAAAAAGGTTGAAATTTATTTTTTTTGAGAAATTATCTGTATTATCTTTAATATAATTAAATTGCAGTTGCGGTACAGAAGTTTCTAATGATGTAGTAATTGATTTGTTTAGATTTCCGGATAAAGTATTTTTCAGGGATAGACTGCCGTGTATCTGTTTATTAATTGAAGATAAAATTAAATTTTTCAGGTTAATTGTCCCGAATATATTTTTATTTTTGTCTAATTCTAAAGAAATATTTAAGATACCGTTATTTATTAGAGAATCTTTAGTTGTCATATGGAGAGAATTTAAGTTGTTGTTTTTTAAGAAAGCAGTAATTTTAATGTTGAAATTTTTCATATTTATATTGGGCATAATAATTGAATCTGCTGTGGAATATACCTTACCGAAAATATTTTTTATTTTTTTATTTTTAAATTCAATAGATGTATTAAAGTTATTTACATTAATATTTTTGGTCGGATATTTCAGATAGAAATTATTAATATTGAATTTGCCGAGAAAATTTAAAAAATTTGAGTTTTTCTTTTTAGATATTTTTAGATCTGAAGTGAAGAATTTCCCTCTAATTTTTAATTTGTGGTCATTTAAAAAGAATTGCATTAAATAGGATAAACTTTTAAAATTCAGATAATTCTTTTTAGTATTTATAAAAAAATATGGATTTGAATCTATATTGAAAAAGTCAGCTTTAATATTTAGAAAGGGATTATTGTTAATAAACAGAGTAAGAGAATTTACGCATAGAGATTTTTTCAGAGGATTTAAAAATGCGTTGAGGTTAAATTTTATATCCGGAGATTTTACGAAACGATTGTTAAGTTCGAATATTTGATTTTTAAGTTGGTAGGAAATAAGTATGTTGCTTTTAGTTTTCTTTCTGTTAATATTAATTTTTATAAAAAGATTTAGAGGCATAATCATTGATGAATTTTCCTGTTTAACAATAATATTTTTAGTTTTAGACGGATAAAAAGATAATATAAAGTAGTCAATGCCATCTATGGAAGTTTTGTTAATATGAAATTTATTATATAAGTTTAACCCCTGTATTTTCAGATAATTTTTATTAATCATTTCGAAAGATAAATTTTTTAATAAGAATTTATTAAGATAAATAGAAATATTCAGTGGTGAGCTGTTTTTTTTTCGGTTCTCTTTCGGAGCAGTATTGGGCTGTAGTAAATAACTGAAATTCCATTTCTGTTTTTTTTCAGAGAATTCAATATTTATAGAAGGATTTATAATTGATATCTCGTTTACTATTAGTTTTTTTAAGAGAATAGCCGGCAGATTATATTTTATTTTGAGTTTATCAATTTTAATAAATACCTTTCTTTTCCATTCAGAATTATTATACAGAATAAGATTGTTTATTTCCAGTCCGGAGAATAAAGAGATTTTTTTTATATTAAGATTTAATTTTCGATTATAATTTTTCAAGAAAAATGATTTTATTTGAGCCTCTGTAAAATCAGGCGTAAGAATAAACAGATCGAAAATTATTATTAAAATAGAAATAAAAAAAATAAAAATTACTGTAATTAAAGATATTTTTCTTAAAATGAAAAAGAATTTTTTCATGAAAACAGTTTTTTATAGATATATTGTTGAATAAAATTTACATTTTCAGGAGACGGGTTTACAAATTTACAACCGTATTCTCTTCCGGTATTTCGTGTTATTTGACCGTCTTCTTTAATCATTCTGCCTGAAAGAGGAAAAGATATGGTGATTATATCCCCTTTTAATAATACGGTATTGGTTTCAAAAGCAAGCCCGCCTGTAGAAAGATTTGTAATCGTGCATGTATCCTTAATTCTATTTGTTGCATCTATATAAGTGAATGTGCCGTCTATCTCGACTGGAATTCTTGCATTTTTTCGCATTTGCGCAATTTCTTTGTTAAATGTTCCGTCAAATTTGAATTTTTTCTTATCTTCTGAAAACATAATTCACCTGTCCGGTAATGGATTATTTATTTTGAAGTTTTTTTATTTCATTATACAGATTCATAAGTTCGTTTCTGCCCAGTTCCATAACCTTTTCCCATGCGTCCATAACTTTATCCATAAATATTTTTTCTTTTTGTTCGAATGACATAAGATTATCCATTGCATCTTTTTCTTTCTCAAGGTTTAGTTTTTCTTCTCTTGCAAGTTCAGAGATGTTTTCCCATGCTTTTAAACTTTTTTCCTGCGCCAGCAGTTCTTCTCGACTCAGCTCGGATACCAGTTCCTGAGCTTTTAAACTTTCGTATGCATTCATTAATTCCTGCCTGCTGAATTCACTGGCAGACTCGTAGGCTGTTATGATTTTTTCATATTCAGCATTAATTTCTTTTAATTTTTTTAATTCAAATATATATTTTAAAAATTGTGACAATTCTTCCATTGTAGGTGGATTTGAAATGTATATAATATTTCCTTTTTTATTTGCCTTTAGATTGATTTTTTTCATTTCATTATTACTTACGAGCAGAATAAGGTAAGTATTTTTTAGTCGTAATCTGGAAAATTCAGTAATAATTTCACTTCTGTTAATTTGAGCATCAGATAGAATAATACTGTTTTTGTTTTTTGAAATAAAATTTTTTACATCACCTATATTGTTAAATGTCTGGATTTTCTGAGATGAATCGATTAAGTGTTTTGCAAAATTTTCTTTTAGCCGTGGCTTACATTTATATAATATAATATACTTTTTTTCTTTTTTCATGACAGTCACTTCCTTGATTTAGTATTCATATATAATATATAATTGTTTAGAGAAAAAGTCAAGTTTAATACAAAAAAATTTTGTCGATGAGCCAATAGATCGTTACCAGGGGGGAGGAAATGCATTTATTGGCTCATCGACACGTCCCCACTACATTAAACTTGACAATGTAAAATTTAAAATTATATTATAAATAAATTAAATTTAAGGAGTTTGTATATGGATTTTAGTAAATTTTTTACTTCTAAAAGAATAATTTTAATTCTCATTGTGCTGATAGTATTATTCGGCGCTTGTGATATGAAAAGCAAATATAATACAATGGTTAATATGAATGAGGATATTAAGAATAAATGGGCTGAGATAGATAATCAATTAAAGAGACGATATGACTTGATACCTAATCTTGTAAATACTGTTAAAGGTTATGCCAGGCATGAAAAAGAGGTTTTTACACAAATTGCAGAAGCGCGTTCGAAACTTGCCGGAGCAACTACTATTAATGAAAAAGCTAAAGCTGCCAGTAGTATGGAAAGTGCTATAGGCAGATTATTGGTAATTGTTGAAAATTATCCTCAGTTAAAAGCAGATTCTCATTTCAGAGCATTAATGGATGAACTTGCAGGAACAGAAAATCGTCTTGCTGTAGCAAGAAAACGATATAATGATGCTGTTGCGCAATATAATAAATATATAAAGATGTTCCCTACCAATATTTTTGCAAATATGTTTAACTTTAAGGAAGGCGAATATTTTAAAATTGAAGAATCTGAAAAGGCAAATCCTAAAGTAGAATTTTAAATGTAAATGCCGGATTTTAAGTTTACTCCGCAATATATATATGCATATAAGAGCGGAGAATTAGATAACAAAATAAAATTATCTGAAAAGATTTTAAAGAAGTGTGCTTTATGCCCGCAGTTTTGCGGTATTAATAGAAATCTTGAGTACGGTAAATGTAATTCCGGAATTGAGCCCGTAGTATCCAGTTATAATTCTCATTTCGGAGAGGAACCTCCAATTACAGGAATTTACGGCTCTGGAACTATTTTTTTCTCCAACTGCACTATGAACTGTATATATTGTCAAAATTATCCTATTAGTCAGCTGGGGAAAGGAAAAAGAGTTGGTTTTGAGGATTTAGCAGATATGATGCTGTATTTACAAACAAAAAAATGTCATAATATAAATTTTGTTACTCCGACGCATTTTGTTTCGCATATCTTAAAATCTTTAAGAATTGCTGTTAAAAAAGGATTACATATTCCTTTAGTGTATAATACTTCCGGTTATGAATCTCCTATAACTTTACAACTTTTGGATGGTATTATTGATATATATCTTCCGGATATTAAGTATACAGATGATTCAATTGCTTATGAACTCTCAGGTGTGAAAAATTATACATATTTTAACAGATTAGCAATTAAAGAAATGTTTCGACAGGTTGGACTTTTAGAAGAAGATTCTGATGGAATAGCCAGAAAAGGAATCATTATTCGACATCTTGTTTTGCCGGGAAATATAAGGAATAGTATGCGTGTTTTTGATTTCCTTGCTGAAAATATTTCAAAAGATGTTACTGTAAGTTTAATGGCTCAATACTTTCCTGCCTATAAGGCGGTAGAACATATAACTCTTAATAGAAAGATTACAAAAGAAGAGTATGAAACTGTTCTAAACTATGCTTTAGATTTGGGATTTGAAAATATTTTGATACAGGAGTTGGATGAGTAATAAATTATCTTTATATATTCATTACCCGTTCTGTAAAAGTAAATGCATTTATTGTGACTTTTATTCTATAACTGAGCATAATAATTTGATAGGGCAGTATCTGGATGCTTTAAAGAAAGAAATAATATACTATTCAAAAAAATTTAGAAATAAATACAGAATATCTTCCATATATATTGGCGGCGGAACTCCTTCTTTGTTGAATAGCGAACAAATAACTTTTATCTTTAATACTATAAAGACTTTTTTTAATACAGATAAAGTAGAAGAGATTACAATAGAAGTGAATCCTGAGTCTTTAACGG
>CAYQNP010000136.1:0-9739 GCA_964418785.1 uncultured Spirochaetia bacterium
ACTTCCAGACGATTTTTATATAAAACAATCTGTCCTCGAGATTCTGTTTGTTTATTCATTCTTCCTGCCCCCTTATAGCAATATCTCTACCCCGTTAGATAATGTTTTAATCTATTTTTCAAATATTTCTTACCCCATGAAGTTTTAAGATACTTTTCTCTATGTGTAGCATCATCCTGATTTAAACAAGCTTCATAATATATTAATTTCAGCGGTAATCTGCTTTTTGTAGAACTAACTTTTCCAGCACTATATAACTTTAATCTCGTTTTAATATCATTTATAAATCCAACATATAAGTTTTTATCTTTTTCACTCTGCAAAACATAAACATAATACATATCTAACTCCTATCTAACGGAGTAAATTTGACACATCAATTTCGCCTGAAATGAGTTTGGGTAACAATAAATCCCGCTTTTTCCTCAATGTCTGATTTTTCTTTGCTAAATTGAACAATAATCCTAAAAGCGATTCTATCTTGTTATCAAACAACTCTATTAATTCTTTTGGAGGCAAAAGAATTGGCAAACTCTTTACTCCTGCTTGATTTATACCCGGTTGAGATGTGCTCTATCAATCTGGTGATAGATTTTGCGAGCATCTATGAACAACACGGTGTCGCACCCACGACCCCTGTGCTGTTCACCCTCATCCCCTTCCCTTCTCCCACTGGGAGAAGGGAGACAGTATTCAGAAATCTCTTGAAGGACATTTTCAATGTTGTTAATCACCTGTTCATTAGTGAATCGTAACACAGTAATACCTAAAGAAGTTAAATAAACATCTCGCTTTTTATCTTTCTTAATCTGATATTGTTTATTATGAATACCACCATCTATTTCAATTACAAGTCTTTTATCATGGCAGTAAAAGTCAACTATATAATCACCTATCTGATGTTGTCTGCGAAACTTTAATTTCATAAATTGTCGGTTACGCAATATCTCCCAAAGGAACTCTTCAGCCTGTGTTTGACTCTTTCGTAATTCTACCGGTTGATTTTTTTGACAATATTTTTTCTTGTTTTGAGAAACAATAATCTGCATATTTAAGGAAAATAAAAACCAAAACAGGAGTAGAGTATTCCGATGATTTTAGGTCCGAATTAGCCCTCATTTCATCAGCTACATCCCACAATCTTTTTTCAAGCTCAGCTATATGATTTTTTGTCATATCAAATTCCTTTTTCATTCTTTCTCTTTCTTAAATTATCCAATTCCTGTTTATCAAACCTCCACCGCCCGCCAAATTTAAAAGCGGGGATTTTACCTTCCCGGTAGAGCCTGCGAATGGGATAAGGATGCAATTTAAGGGCTTTGGCTACTTCTTCTACAGTGTAGGCTTCTATGAATTTCTTCTTTCTCACACCTACCCCATTTTGTTCCATATTATAATCTTGCTCTAATTTCACTTCAATGGAATTATGGGGAAACAAAAAATCGCATCCCTCTTCCCCCCCCCTATACCCACACCAACTACACACCTGCTGATTCTCACAGGGGTAGAAGATGCCGGGTTTTGATGGCACGAGCGATGCTGCCTAAAAGTCTGAGAAAACGCGTAAACTCAGCATGGGTGCGGGATGAAGATTATAGGGTTTGGACTTTGGGTTGTTTTGTTCTTACCATATAGCTAATAGCATTTTAAGATAAGCTACTTTAAACAACCTCGCTTAACCTTCCCCCAAAATAAAAAAAGCGAACAGAGTGTTAACCAGCTGTTCGCTTAGAGTGTTATTGGCCCCCTATTAATAAACAACAAAGGCAGAACCTCAAAAAATGAAGTTCTGCCCATATTACAAAATGGCTCCCCTAATTGACGGCTCTTTCAAAATCTGGACAGGGTCTTGATGGGCAAGTTCTGGAAATTCAAGAAATTCAACATCTATTTTATCATTGAAGATTTTTACCTCTTTTATAAAAAGCCTTGCCAGTGCTTGCCTTTCTTTTGGTTCAAGTGTGGGATAAACCTTATAAAATCCTTCAAATCCTTTCTTTATTATCTCAAAATCAATGACCGTGCTTTCCTTTCTCCTTATTTTAAGTCTTATTTCTTCAAGTTTTTTCTCTAATTCTTCCTTTTCCTTTGACCGCTTATTGACTTCTTCCCTTACCTCTATCGGCGGGTTTGTAATTACAATATGGGGTCATTTTGTAAATCACAAAACTAAGCCATAAATTTGGTGAAAAAAGCACTTGACAATTGCATCTTTTTAGAGTATATTTATAGTATTATGAAAGTAGAAAATTCTAAAAGGACGGAAAACATGGATACTAAAAAGAACATTTTAAGATTCACTGTTTCAATGGATAAAAACTTACTTGAGGAGTTATTGAGGATTACAGGACAGAAAAAGAAAAGCAGGGCTGTTAATGTTGCTTGCCGGGAGTTTGTGAGAATGAAGCAGAAGGAAACTTTATTGTCTCTTAAAGGTAATATTAACTTTAAAGATGGAAAAAATGAATATGATAATAACTGATACCACAATTTGGAAGGAATACTTAGAAGAAGGAAACACGAAAGAGGCTAAAATTTTAGAAAAGTTGATTAAAGAAGATAAGGCTATAATTTGCGGTTATACCCTTGCCGAAATTTTAAAAGAGTTAAAAGACAAAGAAACTTTTGAGAAACTTTTAAAAGGTTTTCTTGCTTTACCTTATGTAGAAATAGAAAAAGAAGATTGGATAAGAGCAAGTAAACTTGTCTTTGAGTTTAAAAGGTTGTCCATTGAGTTAGTTTTACTCTGTGCTTTAAGCCAAAGGAAAAACTTAAAAATTTTGACCAAAAATAAAGAAGTTAAAAAGATTAAAGGTGTGAAAATCTATGAAGATGAAAAAGAATAAGAAAAAAGAGATTGTCAGGTGTGCAGTCTATACAAGAGTATCAACGGAAAATCAGGCTGAAAAAGATTATAGTTCTCTTGAGTCCCAGAAAGAGCATATTTTGAATTTTATAAAAAGCCGAAAGTTTGAGGGCTGGGAACTTTTTGGTATTTATGAAGATGCGGGCTTCTCCGCCGCTTCTTTAGCAAGACCAGAACTTTAAAGAATGTTAAGGGATATAAGAAAAGGTTTAATTGATGTTGTCCTTGTTTATAAGATTGACCGATTAACAAGGAGTCACAAAGATTTTTATTATTTGATTGAATTCTTTGACAAATACAATGTTGAACTTGTAGCAGTAACTCAGAAGTTTGATACCACTAACGCAATGGGAAGACTTTTAAGAAGCATAATGCTTGATTTTGCACAGTTTGAAAGGGAGATGACAGCCGAAAGAACAAGGGACAAAATGAAGGCAAGAGCCAAAAAAGGATTATGGAATGGTGGTTGTTTACCTCTGGGTTATAACTATGATCCAGAAAATAAAAAACTTATCATCAATCCAAAAGAGGCTAAAATTATTAAGTTTATTTTTGAGACTTACTTAAAAGAAGGCTCTATCTCCAAGGTTGTTAAGGCACTAAACAAGAAAGGATATAAAACAAAGAACGGAAAGGATTTTATTTATACCAGCACAAGACATATTTTGGAAAATCCCATTTATGCAGGAAAAATAAAATATAGTGGTGAAATCTATCAAGGAAGCCATGAGGCTATAATTGACGAGAGGATTTTTGAAGAAGTCCAGAGAATGCTTAATCGAAACAAAAAGGAATGTAAATCAATTAAACAGAATAAATATGATTTTCTTCTAAGAGGACTTTTGAAATGTGGTTATTGTGGCTCAAATTTAACTACTCATTACAGTCTTAAAAATGGAGACAAATTCTTTTATTACAAATGCACAAGGATACAGCATAGAGATAAAACGGCTTGTCTATCAAAACCTTTACCAGCAAGAGAATTTGATAATGTAATGGTTGAATCAATTGGTAATATGGCAAAGGATAACCGTTTACTTAAAAGAATTCTTGAAAGGTCAAACCGTGTTGTTTTAAATGAAATAGAGGAATTGAGAGAAGAAGAAATTAAACTCGAAAAAGAAATTGAAAAGAAAAGCGAAGAAATAAGGAAACTTTTAAATTTATTCCTTCTTGATAAGAACCCGCCGATAGAGGTAAGGGAAGAAGTCAATAAGCGGTCAAAGGAAAAAGAAGAATCAGAGAAAAAACTTGATGAAATAAGGCTTAAAATAAGGATGAAGGAAAGCACGGTCATTGATTTTGAGATAATAAAGAAAGGATTTGAAGGATTTTATAAGGTTTATCCTTCTCTTGAACCAAAAGAAGGGCAGGCACTGGCAAGACTTTTTATAAAAGAGATAAAAATCTTAAATGATAAGGTAGATGTTGAATTTCTTGAATTTCCAGAACTTGCCCATCAAGAGCCTGTTCAGATTTTGAAAGAGCCGTCAATTAGGGGAGCCGGGAACACTGACTTTCTCTAATCCTTTAAATTTAACTCCGTGTACTGTTTTATCAAAGTCTAAAATTTTTATTTCACCGTTTAAATTAAACACTACAAACATAAAAAATAAAAAACTTACTGATAATTTTTTCATTTAATTCTCCTTAAATTTATTTTATTACCATTTTTTTATATATTAAAAGAGAAACTCTTTTTTTACCTTTTAATCCGAATATACTCAAATCTACAGTTAATTTAATTCTATTTTTCCCGGTATTTTTTACCAATATACTATTACCCTTCCGCATAATATAAAAAGAACCTTTATTGTTTAATGTTATATATTTACCGCTGACTGAAATTTTTTTGCACCCTTCAGCAGCAACATATTTAACTGTATTTGATTCTTTTTTTATATATACAACATTAGCATCACTCAATAATTTTTTATCTCCTGCAAACTTTCCGGAATTATTTAAGAAAATCAAATCTTTTACAGAATTTATTCTTGACACTTCATAAATTTTTACATTTTGCTTATTATATACTATATCAAATTTTTTAATATGTATTTTCTTTCTATTTGGTTCAATAACAGTTGAATACTCAGGATTCTGTTCTTCTTTTCTCAATATTATCAGAGGTACTCGAGTTTTAGATACATTCTCATGATAATCAGACATTGCACCTTTACCCGTAATAATTTTTAAAGACTTATCCTTATCTTTATATCCAAGCGAATATAAGAGAACAGAACCGTTTTTTGTTTTATACTTTACGCGCACATCCCCTTTAAGTTTCTTAACACCAAAATCTTCAATTAATTCGTAATTAGGGTTTGCTCCCTTGTAAAAATTCTTCTTCTTTATAGGTTTAAAACTAAGGTACTCCGGTTTCCCTTTTATATGATAAGCAAGATCATAAGTATGCTCGGAATCACTTTTTAATTTAACATAATCAAAAATATAAGAATCATCTATCATTAAAACAGTTCTGTAAAAATCAACACCGTCATAAACTTCTTTAGAAACAGCTTTAACAGCTTTAAGAGAAGGAGAGATAAAATAATATTTCAATTCCGGTGGTGGAACAACCTGTTTATATGTTTTTTGATTTTCCATATCAACGCATATTGTATTATGTGCAATAGTTGATTTAAACCAATTCTTATGATATATAGAACGATATTTACCGGAACCCGCATCAGGAAGAATAAAATCATTTAAAGCATAAACAACTATATCAAGTCTGTCAGGATGACAATGTGTTGCAACATTAGGCGTATAATTAAACCATACATAGAAATCATTACCCTGTTCTTTATAATTATCTGCTCTCAAAAGAGACCATTGTGTATCCGGCAGTAATACAGAATCAAGTTTTCGATTTACTTTTTTATCAAGTTTTTCAATAGGATAATACAATAAAGTTTCAATATTTTTTTCTTTTGTTACTCTTGAAATAATGTATAACAAGTCATCATCTTTAAATCTCGGATAAGTCATTATATACACCCATGCTCGTTCTATTAATAAAGGTTCAATTGGCCTGCCGTCATTTATAATAGGGAACTTAAAATCTCGTGTCAGCATATTTAAAGGTGCTTTATAGATAGATTTTATTTGAGGTAATTTATAAAAATTATCACCAGAATGATATGCTGCTTCAAGGAACCAGGTTAAAGCGTATAAAACATAATAATGGTATCCGACACTACGTTCATAATACCAATTTTCTTTTGTAAAACTTGTAGGTAATATTCTCGTAAAAATACCGCTCTCTTCTGCATTAAAAGCAAAATCTAGATATTCGGCATCTCCAAGCAGATAACCCATAATACCAAGAGTCATATCATACCAGATCTGATGATTATGTCTGCCTTCATTATTTTTCATAAGCAAATTAGCCTGAGCACTAAATATATTTTTTTCTATTTTTTCGCGCTCAGATTTTGTTAAATAATCTCTAATAATATCATAAGCATAAGCATGAAATATAAGCATTTTACAATCAGTTAAAATCTGGGGACTCCATCTACCTCCCCCATACCATGCAGATCTTCCTATATTCCCATATTTATCTCTGATATTAAACTTAGGCATCATCTTACTGTATTCCAACAATATTCTTTTAGATTTTTCAAGATATTTTTTATTTCCTGTTATAGCGAATGCAATAGCATAATATCTGGCAGCGCGGCTAAAATTTTCGTGTTTTACAGTTATAGGATAATCTTTTGCAGTCGGTCCGCCATGATAAAATCCACCGCCTTTTTTAGGTATTGGAAAATCCGAATACTCTTTAGCAGTTCTTATAAATGCTGCCATAGTCTCTTTTGCCCACTTAAACTTCTTATATTTTTCTCTTGCTTTATTTATTTCAGTCTTTGTTAAATAAATATGCGGTTTTCTTTTATCTTTATATAATGGACCGTAAAGTTTTAAACTTATATCGCCAACCACTTTACCGGAAGCATATGCCTTTAATTTTATCTCTTCTTTATAAAATCTTTTTAACTTTATGTAATCTTTCTTTTTAATTACAAAACTGACATCTATCTCTTTTTCTGTATTACCTTTTAAAACAAATTTTTTATTACTTAATTTAAATAATCTGAATTTCTTTAACTTGCCTGAATCAATTTTTATAGTTAATGATAGATTTTTCTTGTGACGATTTAACAATGATAATTTAAAATTATTTAAGTAATTTTTATTTTTATCAAAATTTTTATATCTTCCGGAAACATCTATGTCTACAGGCTCTTTTACAAATTTAAAGTCATCAAAATATAACTCTGTATCTTTTTTAGGGACTTTAGAATAACCTGCAGCTGCGAATCTTATCCCATCTATTTTACTCCATCCAACAGGAGATCTGTCAACTCTAAAATGACTGAATTTAAATTTTAATTTCTTCCAACCTGTCCAATTTACGAGTATTGTCTGTCTTAACCTGTCTCTATTAGGAGTATCCGGATTATCCGAATCAATAACAAACTCTATTTCACTCTTATTGGCTTTCTTAGAATACACCCAGAAAGTTATAGCATCCCATTGACTCCAATCGTGCGGGACCATAGTAGTTGTAATTTTTGTGGTTATATAATGGTCTTTCCACACCCCAGAATACTTTCCTTCTTTTACATATTTTGTACTCTGAACCAATCCTTTCCAATATTTAAAACTTTCACATGCTAAAGTCTTTTTAACTTTCTCTTCTCGACTTATCTTCTTTTTTCCGAATACCGGACTGTTAATTAATCCGGAAATTAATATACTTAAAATAAGCAGGTTGAAAAATTTTCTATGTTTCATAACTTATTCTCCCCAATCCTCTTTAACTTTTTTACTTTTTCTACTTTTTTTACTCTTTTTCTTTTTTTTCTTTGTATATCCTTTATAGATATATTTCTTATTTGCAGATAATTCTTTAGCTGTAAGAAATTTTATATCATCAAGAATCAACTCTGTATCCTCTTTTGCTCCGCCGGTTTTATAACCTGTAGCAGCAAAACGCAGTCTGTCTATTTTATTAAATCCCACAGGAGAACGAACTTCTTTAAAAACATCGAACGGAATTACCAATTTTTTCCAGCCGGTCCAATTTATTAATATTCTCATCATATAATAATCACTTCCTGAACTATCCTCATCTTCAGAATTAAACACAACTGCTATTTTTGCATCATTTGCTGTCTTAGAATATATCCAGATACTCATTGCTTTATATCCGCTTAAATCATGTGGCAGCATCTTTGTATAAGGTCTTTCATTATCTTCTGTGTCTGTCCATAAAGCAGCCTGTTTACCTTCTTTTACGAGTTTTTTCTCTGCAATAAATCCTGCTTTCTTCCAGTATTTAAAAGTTTCAAATCCCAATGTTAACCTTATCTTTTCTTTCTTAGAAAGTTTTTTTGCATCTCCCCTGCTCACTCCTACAGCCATAAAAACAACCACTAAAAACACTCCAATTAATCTTTTCATAATAAAATACCTCCTTATAAAATTTTTATTTATTCATCTTCTAAATCTTCAACATCCCAATTCTTTGCTGAACTTTTTTTAACTTTCTTACTCTTTTTTTTCTTAGACTTTTTATGTTTTTTTGTACCCGGGTTTAATGCATATTGAACAGTAAAACTATGTGTAAACTCTGTATATTCTGACTCCCGGCTGAATGAATAATCTATTTTTACCGCATTGTTAACCTGATACCCTATTCCCAACGAATTAAATTGAATAAAAACATTATTCTTACCCAGGAAAACACCTGTTCGCAAATTCACTCTATTATTAAGCATAAAATCTGCACCTAACGAGCCGTACACTTTTTCAACAACTGAATCAGACATATCAAAATTAACACCACTGACTATATAAAAAGATTGATTATTATAAGACTGTTTAATAAAAAGAGTAGAAGGAATTAAGACATTAAAATTTAAATTAACAGGTAAATCCTGAATTGAACTCAAACCAATATCAACATTTCGCACATTCAAATTTAATTTTATATCTCCAACCATCTCTATAAAAGACACATCAAAAACAGCATACAGCAAATCTCTATTAGCAATTGAATTCTGAAGCAATTTAATACCAATACCTGCAGATAAACCAATAGAAGAAAAATCATAACCATAAGCAGTTGCAACTAATAAATCATAGGAATAGAAATCTTCTCCGCCGACAGGCAGGCCTGTTGATGCATCTATACCGGTAATAAGTGTTTCACTTCCGTAATCCATATAAGATATTCCTATTCCGGCATATCCGTATTTAAGTTTAAATCCGCCTGCAAGATTAATAAAGTTAAATAAATTCATTAATCTTTTATATGAAAATGAAAAAAGATGCATATCAAAAGATGCTATATTTGCCTGATTATTATATACACTCCAGATACTGTTATCCGAATTATCAGATAAGCCCGCAATTCCTGTAGTTCCTGCATCAGGTATTAAATTTAATATTTCTGATGCATAAATATTATTATATGCAAACAGAATACCAATTATTATAAAAATCGAAATTATAATCTTACTACCTTTCATAATTAAATCCTCCTATTTTACTTTACAAAAAATTTATTTCTGATTACTTTATCATTAATTGAAATTGCAATAATATAAACTCCTCTTTTTATCTTTGTTCCGGAAGTTCCTACAACAGAAGAGTCAGCATTAATATTAACAGCTTTTCCGTTAAATTCACCTATGCACCCGCCCCATTTTATTTTATAGCTCCCGGAATCAAGATAAGAATCTAATAACACAGCAACTTTTTCCCCTTTAAGATTATATACTGTTATAGAAACCTCACTGTTCTCTTTTACATCAAACATAATATTTACTTCACTATCAGAATCAGGATTAAAAACATTCG
>CAYQNP010000137.1:0-11674 GCA_964418785.1 uncultured Spirochaetia bacterium
CAAATAGAAATTTTAATATAGATTTAAAAATAGAGAAGATGAAACCTTTTCTGTTCTGGGGAGTAACTTTAAAGAATATTAACTGTTATTATAAAAATGAGAGTAAACCTTTTGCATCTATTCCTGAATTGGTAGTAAAAATTAAAGTAAAAGATATTCTGTTTAAGAAAATAAATGTTGAAGAGAGCATTTACGAAATAAGAGCAGAAAATTTTTCAATATTATATGAGCAGAAGTTAAATGATTTATTTAGAAAAAACAATTTGAGTACGACAGATAACAAATTAACCGCGCGTATAACTCTAAAAAACGGAAAAGTTACTGTAAAAGATTCTGATCGGAAACTAAATATAATTATTAATAGCGGAGCAATTAATTTAAAAACAAGTGAAATGTTTTTTAATAATTATGTGTACGGAAGCATTAATAAAATAAAATATAATTTTAATATGTTTATAAACGGAATTTTGAATGAAAAAACAAAAGCAGATATTATTATCAATAAATTGAATATTGACAGATATTTAACAGTTCCTCAGGATTTATTATTAACTACTTCCTTTTCTAATAATAAGCTAAAAGTAGTTTTAACTGATCTTGATAATACTTTATATGGAATTATAAAATATACAAAAAGCAGAATTAATCTCAATATTTCAGCGAAAAAGTTTTTAACATCCCGCTATAAAATGACAGGCAAAATAAAATACAGCCGATTTTACGGTTATACTTCATTTAAAGTAAAAAGCAGAAGAAGTAAAGAGTCGTATAAAGCAGAAGTTAAATTGTATAAAAATAAATATATAATAAAAGAAATATTAATAAACAAAACAGATAAAAATTTTGCAAGAATAACAGGTTTTTATAGGAAAAATAATGATTTTTTCCTTAAATTCTGGTTTAATAATTATAGAATTAAAAATATTAATTTATACGGGAAAAGTATCTTGTTTTCAAATGAAGTAAATAATACAAAGGTAGAATTTATAAATTTTTATGTGAATCGATATAAGATAAAACATTTAAAATTGAAGTACTATACAAAAAAGAAAAAACAAAAACTTGATACAGTGTTAAGTAAAGATAATATATATATTTACCTGACAAAAAAAAATAATATAAAAAAAATCTATACAACAGTAAAACTGAAAGGATTTCCCATTTTAAAGGTAAATGATATATTTAACAAAACAGTTCTATCTAAAGAATACCTGGATTTTTTAGTATATGGAAATCTCAATCTTAATTTAAATGTTTCTCTGGGTTCAGTTCGTATTAAAGATTATTCTTTATTCTTTAAGTCTACAAAAAAAACAGCAGTGAAAAATGTTACTGCAAAGTTTAACTTTGCGACAAGAAATAATAAAACAAAAATTGTATTAAACAACGGAAAAGTTATAAAGGTAAAAAATGTTTTTAGTAGAGGAATTAAGTATAAATATATTTTGAAGACTTATATTGTATATGAACAGAATCGGTTTCAGATAACATCTTTTTTTAAGGAAAAAAATGATGGATATATAATACATTCTATCTTGCCCGGATACTTAAGAGTAGACGGTGTTTTAAATAAGAATAATAGTTTTAAAATAAAATTGAATTTTAACAGAAAAAAAATATCCTTTTTTAAGCAATTAAAGTTCAGCAGTATAATAACAGGAAATATTAAAAATATCTATGCAGTACATTTTAAAGGCTCATTGTATGCAAAAACTATAGTTGATGATAAGTTCAGGTTTAACTTCTGGAGATATAAAGATTCAGTTAAGTTTCGTAATATTATATTTTCCAGAGATGACTTGTATTTAAAGGGAAAAGGATATTATGATTTAAAATATGGCAAAGTTAATATAAATATGGGTAAGATTTTTTTAACCGGGAAAACCGGTTTGAAGTCGACTAAATTATCATTAGTTATGGCTAAAATTAAAAACATAAAAGTAAGGGATTTTAAATATAATATAAACGGTATTTTTGAATTTTATGCGGGTCGCATGCTTTCTAATCCTGAGATTAAAGGCAATCTGGATTTTTATAATATTAGATATAAGGATTTTAAGATAAATGATTTATATTTGATTTTTCGATGGATACCAGAGAAACTTAAAATTCAGAAACTAAGTGCGGACTTATATAATGGTAAGGTGAAATTTTATAATATAAATTTTTTTAAAATTAACAGTATCCCGTACGCAGAATTTATAATGAGAGCAGATAATGTTTTATATAAAAATAATAAATTTAACACAAAAGTTTATACAAAACTAAAATTATCTGAAGATTTTTTCTGCAAGATAAAATTGTTTTATATTGATTATAACGGTTTGCTTTTAAGGAATATTCAAGAAGTATTCTTAAAAAAGCATAACGGATGGAAAATAAAGAAAATTGGTAATATGGGTGTATCTGGGTATATATCTGTATCCGAAAAGCAGAATAGATATAATTTGAATTTTTATGTGTATGATAATAAAATAAATTACAAAGGTATTATTGCGAGAGATAAAATCGATAGTATTGTAATGACGAAAAACTTTCATATAAATTCTCTGGATAAGATTATTTCGCCTATAAATATTGACGACGGAATTATAAATATGAATATTAAAATAAAAGGTAATAAATTAAATCCGATGTTTAATGGAACATTATCCGGCAGGAATTTTAAACTCGGTTTTAATGATTTTATTAAGAGAGTGGATGACCTTGATTTTGATGTAAGCCTTTCAAAAAATATAGCTGTAATAAAGAAAGTTAAAGGGAAAGCAGGCGGAACATTTGGTATGAGCGGAACGATTGGAATAAAAGATTATAGCATATCTGCTATTGATATAGATTTTCAAACTCTGGATAAAAAAGGAATTGTTGTACGCAGGAATAATAGTGATATAATAGGAAATGCAAATGTTTCTTTAAAGTTATCCGGTGAGCCGGATGACTTATATCTAAGCGGTAGAATAAAACTGCACGATATGGAATTTACATGGCCAATAGAGGGACTGTATTCCGATACCGACGAGTATGAAAATAATAGTAGTTTAAATTTAAATCTAATACTTGAGGTGGGGAAGCGAGTTAAATTTTATCAGGACCAGAATAATATTGATATACTGGTAAAAGAAGGCGGAAAGATTAATATAAAGGGTGATATAAATAAATCGCATAGGGTTATAGGGGAGTTTGAAGCGGATAAGGGAAGCATAGATTATTTCGGAACTTATTTTAAAGTAGTATATGCTAATCTTGTTTTTTCCGAAGCATATGAAGATAATACTCCATGGCTTAAAGCCAAAGCTGAAGCAACTGTGAAAAATAAAGATAATGAGACTATAACTTTAACAATGATAATAGACGGTCTGGTTGATAATGATTTAACCCCCAAGTTATATTCGTCGCCTGCTTTAAATCAGCGCGAGATATTTCTGCTCCTTAATAACAGTTCTTATTATGTATCTTATAATGATAACGGCGAACTTCCTGAAAAGAATATTCAAGAGCTGCTTAAAGTAGGCTTCCTCCAGATTTTTTATACTACTTATAGAAATAAATTTTTTGAGCCTTTGCAGAGAAAGTTGAAGAAAAGTTTAGGCCTTGATATTCTAAATGTGAGAACAGATATATTACAGAATATATTAGAACCTAAATTTCTTAGTACTGCTAAAAAAGAAGAAAATTTTAATGATATTATTAATAATACAGAGTTAAGTCTGGGCAAATATATAACAGATAAAATGTTGCTTAAATATTCCATATTGCTGAGAGAAAATTCTTTGTTGTCCGATATGAATTATTATCATCAGTTGGGAATAGAGATACAAATTTTAAAATCATTAAATTTTGAATGGCTATATAAACCTGTTTTCTTTGATGAGTTTAGCAG
This sequence comes from uncultured Spirochaetia bacterium, assembly GCA_964418785.1. Classification (GTDB taxonomy): domain Bacteria; phylum Spirochaetota; class JAHITG01; order JAHITG01; family CAYQNP01; genus CAYQNP01. The sequence goes on from CAYQNP010000137.1 coordinate 3,881, forward strand.
CTTTGAAAGATATGAACAGAAATACAGAATTGAATGGAAAAAAAAGTTGTCGTTTTAAGTTTTCTGCAAATAAAAAAGCGGAAAGGGGGGATCAGACCTTTCCGCTTTATATCATAAGACAATTCCATTATAGGCAAGCAACGGGAGGGATTTGATTGCTCACCTATAATTTCTTTCTCATTACACTTTATTTATCGGCTGCTGTAAATTTTTCCTTTAGCAAAATTTATAATTTTTTTACAAATACTTTTCTTGTTCTGTTGTAGTCGCGCTCTTTTATTGTTACTACTTTGTTTATTCTTCGTCTTCGACCGCCTATTTTCTTGTATGTATCTTCCCCTATAGCCATGACACCCGGCAGTATTATTGAATCATATATATGCGTCTCGTGTATTGTTGTCCCTAAAGATATTAAAATCCTTCCAAAATTTGATTCCATCTGAGAATAGTGTATCTCTCCTGTGTTCAGACTCAGACTTATCTTTATCCTGGTTTTGTTTAATCTGTTTAACATCTCTATTTTTTTGAATATTTTTTTGGCTGCTTCATATCCGTTTACTGCATCATTATACCTTTCTAATGGAACTCCAAATACCGCTAATATGGCATCAGCAGAAAAATAGTCAATATATCCTTTGTATTTACTTACTGTTAATTCTACCTCGTTTAACAATTTGTTCATTAATATATTAAACTCTTTTGTCGAATATCTTTTCTTTAATTGTTCGTAGTTTTTAATTCTTATTAATAATACTGTGGCTATTGTATCTTTAGGATTTAGATTGATTTCTCTATTATAGTCTATATACTCTTCAACTACATCCTGAGAAATCGTTTTTCCGAATATCATATAGCCGCTTAATTTGTCTATCATTAAATTATATCTGTCTTCTATTACTTTAAATTCATCATTCTGCTTAAAATATACTCGCTCTATGGAATCGCCTTTTACTATGTGCTTTAAACTGTTTGATAATTTGTTTACAGGCTGAGTAACATATTTGTTAAATAATAGAAATAGAATAAAGAATACTATTAATTCGAACAAAAAGAATAGATATAATGTAATATCATAATATGGATTGTGTTTATAATTGAACAATGCAATTTCCGGATTTATTTTTGAAATTACATACCAGTTGTGAATACCTATTTTTTCTTTTAGATAGATTTCTCCTTTTTTTATAACTATCATGTCCTTGCGTGAAGTAATTACTTTCTTTAAAGTTTTATTTTTTAGTAAATTTTCACCAATGTGTCTATTGTTTAATGCATATATCAGATAACCTTCTTTGTTTACAATAATTGATTGATAATTATTTCTATTATTTAAAAACATTTTAGAAAATATATCGTTTATATCTATATTTATACCGGCTGCTCCTGTGATTTTGAAATTTTGATTGTATAATGGTGAGAAAAACATTATATATGGAATTAATTGAATTTCTTCTGTAAATAATTCATCTATATCTTTAAAATAGGTATGTTCTTTTTCCTTAAAGTCGTCAAATGCAGACATGTGAATAAACGGTTCTAAATTAAAAAATCTTCCTCTGTATATATAATTTCTGTCATAGCCTTTTCTTATCTGTAATTTGGTGAGATATTCACTGTCTATATAGTAATAAATAATACTATTTTTTGTTTTTTTTATCTCCGGGAGTACCTCTTTTAAATAGGCTGTATAGGTGTAAACATTGTTTAAGAATTTATTCTCTTTGGGAATATAATTAACCAGCCTGCCGTAATGATTAAAAATAAAAAAATTTTTTACATCTTTATATTCTGCATAAAATCTGTCAAGTTCCTGCTGTATTCTGAACATCCAGTTCAGGTGGAACGGAACAGATACTCTTTTTGCAAAATTTTCACTTATACTCCGGTATTTTATTATCTTTTGGTTGATTTTTTCCGCCATATATTTATGTTTATAAATATACGATGCAAGATAATTTTTTATCTTGGGTAAGTCAGATATATCCGGCGGTTTCCATAATTCTGAGAATATTTTTAATTGTATTATAACAAACAGTATGTATATAATAATTAATGAAAGTAGTACTTTATAGTTTAGTTTTGAAAATAGTTTGAAAGAAAATCTTGAATATTTTATGTTCAGGATTATATTATTTATTGTCTTGTAACTTCTATTTTTTAGTGCAAATTTTAAGTCTTTAATTAAAAATCTTATTTTTAATTTTAAGTTCATACTGTCTCCGTTTAAATATTTTCGGTAAAATAAAAAATATATTGACAAAAATAGTAAATGTATTATTATATAAACTAATTATGGCTGAAACAGATGATAAATTGAAAAGTACAGTAGAAAGCTTTAAGAGTGAGGAACAAAAATTTGAAGTTGCTTTAAAGATAGCTGATGGTGATATTGCAACTGCAAGAAAATTGGTTAGCGGTGAAATAAAAGATATTGCAGTTATAAAAGGTAATTTTATTGAAAAAAGTCTGCAGATGTACGGACTGTATATTTTTTATATAGATTTAAAAAATAAACTTGTAGATAGAATTTTTGCTACAATTGCTTTTAATCCTTCATATGCAAGTGTAAGCCCGTTTTTAGATTGGCAGGATTTTGAAAGCAGATTAATAGAATTTGAATGGTCTGGAAATAATATGGCAGGACAGAGTTCTGAATTAAAACAGAATATATCTTCTTATCTTAATTATGAGTATCTGGACAAATTTACTGAAGCTATAAAAAATAATAATGAGCAGAGATTAAAAGAGCTGATGTTTGATATAATAAGTAAATCTTTACAGATAAATACTTTTCAGAATGAAGTATCTCTGGAGTTAATAAATAAGTACATATTACAGATAGCAGGTTCTAAATTGGATAAGGATGATAAAAAAGTTTCTGCTGATTTGCTGCAGGATACCTCTGCTTCGGATGATGAAAGAGAAAAATTAATTAAAGACGGGGAAAAAATTTTAGACGGCTCTGTAGAAATATCACCTATTCACGGTATAAATCTTACCAAACTCCAACCCGGACAGCAAATACTTGTTAAACTGGATGATTCTACCCCGGAACAGCAGCATTATATAAATATTTACAATGCCCGAAATGGAAAAAAGATTTTACCTATTGTTGCCACTGTTCGCGGTGTTATGTATGATGAGAGTTTCGGATATTTTGTAATCGCAGAGATTCAGGAAGGCGTTGTTGTAAGGTGTATAGAACCTTCACCTGTTAATGTTAAAACGCCGGACATAGAAGAAAAAGAGAAAAAAAATAAACTTCTGAGAAATATAATTTTAATTTTAGCCGGTATTATTCTGATTTTAGCCGGGCTTTATGTTTATTATTTCCTGTAAATTTTATGAAAACTTTTGTATCTTTTTTGTTAGTAATATTTCTGTTTAGTACTTATATTTATGCTGAAAAACCGTTTGGTCCGTGGAATACTAAATTGGTAAAAAATGAAAAAAAAATATATACAAAACATTCTGATAAAAATAATACTATTAGTACACTGGGCTGGGGTGTTTTGCGGTTTATCAGATTTTTTCAGATTTATATCTCTCCTCAGGATGGCCCAAATTGCAGATATAGACCTACTTGCTCCCAGTATGCCCTCCTTTCAATAAAAAAATACGGCGCTTTGCCCGGTATTATTATGGGTGCTGACAGATTCCTGCGGTGCAACCCTTTTGGGGCATGGGGCATAGATACCCCGGAAGAAAATTATTTCTTTAATTCAGAAAAACAAAGGAAAAAATAAACTTATGAAAAATATATTTGCTATATTGCTTATAATAATATTTTCAGTAATATCTATATATGCCGGTAATGATTTGCATAAAATTAATTCGGAAAAATCGCTTGATTACGGTATAGAACTTTTTAATTCCAATGATTATTATAGAGCAATTACTGAATTTAAACGATACATTTTTTTTAATAAGAATAAATATAAAAACAGTATGGCGCAATATTATATCGGACTTAGTTATCTTTCCGGCGGTGAACTGAAAAATGCTAAAAATGTTTTCTATACTATTCTTGAGGATAATAATAACTCTTTTGTTGAAGATGCATATTTAAGATTGGGTGATATTGATATGCTTAATTCTTTTAATACAGTTGTAGAACATAAATATTATGATTTTGCACCGTCTTATTTTAATCCTGATAACTATTTTATGTACCTTAAATTTTATAAAGATACCGGAAAATATTCTGACGAAGCAGAAATAAAACTGCTTTTTTCGTATATGCTGAATTGTAAGTATGGAAGAGCGAAATTTTTCGCTGATAATATGCAGCTCCATACAGAAAAATATAAAAAACTTTCAGATGAAATGAAAAAAGATTTGTATAAGATAAAAGAGATTCCTAAAAGGTCTGAAACTGTTGCTGTATTGCTTTCTGTATTAATACCGGGAGCAGGTCAGATGTATGCCGGTGAAGTTAAAGAAGGTTTTATCGCTTTAGGTGTAAATGCTGCATTTACTACGCTTGCTTATCTTTCTTTTGTTAATTATAGTAAGTTTCTTGGAATATGGCTCGGATATTATGAACTGACTTTTTATTTCGGACAAATTTCTAATGCCCGGCATGCTGTTTATAAATTTAATGAAAATAGTAAAAATAAACTTCGCAGATATTATATAAATTTATATTGGAAGAAATTTTAACGAGGTTATGGGTATGAAACTTAATGTGCCTTTTATTAATAAAATCCCGGAAAACCTTCGGGATATGTATAAACATGATTTTATATCAGGGATATATTGGGGTGTTTACGGAACAATAGCACTTGTTCTGGGACCGTTTATTCTGATAAAATATTATAATTTGAATAATTATCTTGTTTCTCTTATAATTTCAGGACCTTTGCTCGGAATGCTTTTTTCCCCTTTGATTTCAGAATTGATTAAACATACTAAAAAGAAACCTATAATGACTTTCCTGGCTGTACTTGGCAGAGGCTTGCTCCTGTTAATAGCTTTACCTATATCTCCTGTGATGATTTCAGTTGTTTTTGCTCTTGGCGGATTTATAAGTGCTCTTACTTTTCCTGTTTATTCTCAGGTTTTAAAACTGAATTATACGGATGAATTTCGAGGCAGAGCTATGAGTTATGTGAGAGTTGGTATCTCTGCTTCTACTATCCTCTTTTCCGTAATTACAGGTTATATATTATCTTATTACCCGCATCTCGTAAATTATCTTTTCGCTTTTAGTTCTCTTTTCGGTATACTTGCTGCCTGGGAGTTTAATAAAATTCATGTTAATACTGATGAAAAATATCCTAATATATCTTTTGCTATATTTAAACAATATTTTAAAATTAAAAATACTTACTTGTCAATTAAAAAAATACTTTCTGAAAATAAACTCTTTAAAAAATTTATTATTATATATTCAATATTCAATGTCGGAATGAGTATGATTAATCCGCTTATTCCTATTTATTTTAATGGTACTTTAAAATTGAATTACAATATTGCAGGTATAATTCTCGGTGTTTTCCCGTTTATAGCCGGCTTAATAACTTATATTATATGGGGTAAGATTATAGATAAGTATAATCCTTTGACTTTGTTAAGTATTACTTTTTTTATGGCTGCAGTCGGAACTTTTATATTTCCTTTGTTTAATTTATTATATACAGCTGCAACAGCTGTAATTATCTTTAGCATTGTCAGAGTTGGATTTGATATTCTGGGCATAACTTCAATACTTTATTTTTGCCTGCCTGAAGAGAGCGGGATATATATGGGACTAAATCTCGTGTTTGCAGGCTTGATAGGTGCTGTTATCCCATATATCACTATTTTTATGCTGGGTTTTATAAAAATAGAAATAATTTTTTACATAGCTTCTATATTTATGATTTTCGCTTCTTTGCTTATGATTATGCTTTATAAAAAGAATTTATATAAGTTAAAATATAATATGTGAGCTGAGAAAGTATTACTTTTTGTCGTAATATTTCTTCTTAAATTTATCAATTCTACCGGAAGTATCAACAAGTTTCTTTTTACCGGTAAAAAAAGGATGGCATGCTGAACAGATTTCTACATGTATATCTTTAACTGTAGATCGAGTCTTGATTACATTCCCGCACGCACAGGTTATTGTTGTTTCATAATACTCAGGATGTATTCCTTGTTTCATATATATATCTAACCTCCGACTAATGTCAACTTCATATTTTAGGCTATAATTATAATCTTTTAATTTGTATAGTCAATATTTTTTTTCTATTTTTTTATTTTCTCATGTATTCGTGTGTGTAAAAGTGGGGACGGTGCAAAACTCTATTAATTCTTTCATTGGAATTTTGATGCCCATAATCGCTATATTCTCCTGTTCCCTTAAATCTATTAATATGCAGGGCGAATAACTATTCGATTCTACTATTTTTTACCTCATCATACAAAGATGATTCCTCCCACTCGTTTTGCCCGGTTCGGAATGACAGTGCGAGGACTGATATTCTCCCTGCACAATACATAATAACTCCCCCCGTCCCTATTATAACCCCAGAATGAAAAGATTGAACCATGGTTTATACTTGAAATATTTTTCAATAAATTTATTTACTTCAGCAACGGATATAGAGTTAATTCTTCTTTTATAGGAATTTATAGTAATATCTTTATATCCATACAGATAATTTAAGCCTATATTAAAAGCAATATTATTTACACCTTCAAACTCTTTTATTTTATCAGATAAAGCCTCTCTTTTAGCCGACTCAAGTTCCTGCTTTGTTATACCGGATTTTATAAGTTTCTTTATTTCTTTCAGCATACCTTTATGTGCTATATCTATTTTATTCTTAACAGTACCAATATAAAAATTCATTAATCCGGCTTTTAAGCCGTAAAAAGGGAACATTCCGACATAATAAGCGAGTTCTCTTTTTTCACGCAAATTAACAAACAATCTGGAGCCCTGACCATTTAATACATACCATAACATCTCCTCAGTATATCGGTCTTCTGAAGTTACATTCGGGCCATAATAACTAACCAAAAGCAAAGACTGTTCTTTATCTGTATTAGTTTTAAAAGTAATACTCTTTTTTACCGGCAATTGTATATTCCTGTTAAACTTTAATTTATGAGAGCTTATTTTTATATTATTTCCAAAAACAGACTTAATAATATTATAATCCATATTTCCTGCAACAGATACAACAACATTATCTTTAGTAAAAAACTTTCTATAATATCTCACAATATCCTTTCTCGTTATATTCTTTATAGATTTTACAGAACCGATATTAATATTCTCATAAGGAGTATTATAAAACATTTTATTAAACAATTTAATTTTAGCGATACCGAATAATTTTTCCGACACACTTTCGATTTCACTTATAATCTCTTTTCTTGTCTTTTCAATCTCTTTTTCAGGAAAAATACTATTTTTTAAAATATCCTTAATAACAGGCAATAATCTTTCTGTGTCATCTTTAAGGAACAGAGTTCTTATTCCAAAACTGTTATTACCTGCAAAAGTAGAAATAGTTCCGCCGTTATTCTCAAACAATTCAATTAAATTTTTTTTCGAATATTTTTTAGTACCTGCGAGAAGCATCTTGCTTAAAAAATAAGTTATGCCTTTCTTATCATTTTCTTCAAATAAAACTCCGCCTTTCATAAGAACATTAACTGAAACAAGTTCTGTATTCTTATCCTCATACATAATTAATTTAATCCCATTATCCAATTTATACTGCTTTAAACTGTTATTTACCTTAAAATGTTTATCCTTTAAATTAAAGCAATAAATGCTATTACGCACAAACTTAG
>CAYQNP010000138.1:0-6851 GCA_964418785.1 uncultured Spirochaetia bacterium
AAAGAGATTGAAGAAATTATACAAAAGAATAATCAAGATATTGAAAATGGTGTAGAAAATGCAACTCGAAATCATGAAGCATTTAAGAATATTTCAGAACTCGTTAATGTTACCTATAAATATTCTGCTGTTAATGTGGAAGGTGCTTCTAAACAGCTCCCTATTGCTGAACAGGCTTCTGCTGATATAAAACAGATACTAATAAATGCTGATGATTTAGTAGAACCTGTACAAGTTGTGGCTGATAACATCCGAGATTTTGGAACTGCATTTAGCGAACTTCGTGATTTTGCTCATAAATCTGTAGAAAGAGCTATTGCTCTTAGAGAAGTCTCTACTGCTATTAATACAATTTCTAAATCTCTTGAGGAAATAACATCAAGATACAAATTGACCGAGTAATTTTTTATGGAATTTGCTGAATTTAAAGAAGAGTTTATTATAGAAACCAGCGAGAATATTGAGAAACTTGAAGAAATTCTGCTTACTTTAGAAGATAAGCCCTCTGAAGATAGTTTAAAGGAAATTTACAGGATTTTTCATACTATTAAAGGTTCTGCTGGTTTTCTTGAACTTGATAATATTTCCGAATGTGCTCATTCCGGAGAAAATCTGCTTGATTTTATAATTAAAAATAAAGTTAATCTTAATGAAGATATAGTAAGTTTTCTTTTTAAAATTACAGATTTTTTTAAAGATGTTCTTACTGCTCTTCAGAATAATCAGGATATTTCCCAATTGTCTCCTGAAGAATTGATTTCAAAATCTAAAGAAATTTTGCAGAAAATTGACTCTAATATGTCTTCTGAAAATAACAATGTTAAGTCAAATGCAATTATTCTTAATTGTGAAGTTGATCCTGATTTCAGTATGAAGGGCATGAAGGCTTATCTTTTATATAATAAATTGTCTAAAAAATTTGAAGTTGTTTCTATTAATCCCCCGCTCGGCGTTGTTAATAGTGATAATTTTGACGGCAAATTTTCTATTACAGTTAAATTCCAAAAAGAAGATGACATTGAGAATATTACTAAAATGGCTAAATCTGTTTCTGCTGTTTCGCTTAAATCTTTTGATTTACAACAAACAGAAGATAAAGTAATAAATGAGAAAATAAATAAAGAATCTGTCGCTGAATCTATTGGTAAAAAAACTGATGAGGTGGAGCAGAATACTGATAAAGAACCAAAAGCAAATATTAATACAGGGAAATCTCTTGATTTACAGTTTATAAAAATTCCTATATCAAGACTCGATAATCTTTTAAATCTCGTAGGTGAACTCGTTATTACTAATTCTGCTTTTTATACTATAGGAACAGAAATTCACGACAAATACAGACTTAAAGATTTGTATGCTAATATAAGAGACAGGATTCAGGAATTAGAACGTATTTCTCATGATTTGCAAGAGAATATAATGAAAATCCGTATGCTGCCTTTGAGGAATCTGTTTTTCAGATATAAAAGATTTATCCATGATTATGCTTCTGAGACAAACAAGAAAATCGAATTGATCATTAAAGGTGAGGAGACTGAACTTGATAAAAAAATAATGGATATAATTAGTGAACCATTGACACATCTTATACGAAATGCGGTTGATCATGGTATAGAATCTGTAGAGGAGAGAAAAAGAAAAGGTAAACCTGAAGTTGGAAAACTTGAAATTGATGCGTTTCAGGAAAGTAATTTTATTATTATTTCAATTAAAGATGATGGTGCCGGCATTGATGTTGAAAAGATAAAGAATAAGGCTATTGAAAAAGGTATTATTACTGCTGAAAAAGCAGCTTCAATGAATGAAGAACAACTTTTGAATTTGATTTTCGAGCCGGGATTTTCTACTTCAGAAAAAGTTTCAAAAATTTCCGGCCGCGGAATCGGCATGGATATTGTTAAAAAAACTTTAACTGATATTCAGGGGATTCTTGAAATTCATACTGTTAAAGATAAAGGTACTCAGTTTTTAATAAAAATACCTATTACCCTTGCCATTATTAATGCAATTCTCGTTATGGTTAATAATGAAAAATATGCTATTCCAATGAGTTCTGTTGTTGAGACAATAAAAATAAATGGTGATGATATTATTTCTGTTGATTGGCAGGAAGCAATAAAATTAAGAAATACTATTTTGCCTTTATTACGGCTTGAAACTGTATTAACCAAACAGGCTTTAAATACAGGGGAATATAATGAACGGGAATTAGAGGGTAAAATCCCTGTTGTAGTTGTAAATTATATGAATAAAAATGTAGGGCTTGTGGTAGATAAACTTCTTGGCAAACAGGAAATAGTTATTAAATCACTTACGAATAACTATAAAAATTTACGGGGTATTGCAGGTGCTTCCATATTAGGTGACGGCACTGTTTCTTTAATAATTGATGCCAGAGATATGATAGATATTGTTAAAGAGAAAATGAATAAATTACCGCCTGAAAAGAGGATTAAACTTCCGGACTTAAAAAGAGAAATTTCAGAAGATGCTTTTGATATAAATAAAATACTTGATAAGATAAACAGATTTCGTAAAAATATGAGCAATAAAGATCTTGATTCAATATTGAAGTTTCTACCGCCTGTAAAATTGCCTGAATCTGAAATGAAAAAACTTAATCGTATCATTGAACAGAGCAATAAAAATGCTGTTAAGTCTTTTAATGCTATGGTGCCTGAAGAGATTAATATAAAGTCTCCAAATATAAGAGTACTTAAATATTCTGTGTTTAAAAAACTTTTAAATGAATTAAAGAATAATTTTGTATTTGTTGTTACAGGACTCGTTGATGCTCTTGAAGGAAGTTTTATCTTTGCTTTGACCAGAGATAATGCTTTGAAGATTTCAAATATACTTCTTTCCGCTAATAATATGCAGGTGCTTACAGAAGAGCATAAATCCGCTTTAAAAGAGATTACTAATATTATCGCTTCATCTTATACAAATGCTCTTACTGCAAATACTAATTACAAAGTATCGCCTACAGTGCCGCAAATATATACTGACGGTATTAAGGATTTCAGAGTTATTGGTGAACTTGACGATAATGCTGCTATTATTATTGTTGAAAATACATTTGTGTGGAAGGATAATGAGATTATGGGGTTTATCTTTTTAAATTTAAATAAAAAAAATCTTAAAATTTAGTTTGTTTTCGGAGTTACGATATGGATAATATAAGAATCTTAGTAGTTGATGATTCGTCGTTTATGAGAAATTTGATTAAAGGAACACTTGTGAAAGAAGGTTATGAGATTGTAGGTGAAGCCCAGGATGGCGCTGAAGCTGTTGAACTTTATAAAAAATTTAAGCCTGATGTTGTTACTATGGATATTACAATGGAAAAAATGAATGGTATTGAAGCTGTCAAGAAAATAATGGAATTTGACCCTGATGCAAAGATAATAATGGTTTCTGCTCTTGGTCAGGAGGATTTTGTTAAGGAAGCAATTAAGAACGGAGCTGCTGATTTTATTGTTAAACCCTTTGATGCGAACAGATTAAAAGAAGCAGTTGGGAATGTTCTGACATAAATTTAAATTTATATAAATCGGAGGAGGCAAATGGCTATTAGAGTTTTGATTGCTGACGATGCATCAATGACAAGAATGATATTAAAAAGCGCATTTTCAAGTGATGAGTTTGAAATAGTAGGTGAAGCAAAAAACGGCAATGAAGCTGTAGAGCTTTATGAACAGACTAAACCTGATATAGTTACTATGGATATTACTATGCGGGAAAAAAACGGGATTGAAGCGCTTGAGGAAATTAAGAAGAAGTATCCTGAAGCCAAAATTATTATGGTTTCTGCTATGGGTAATGATGATTATGTTAAAAAAGCTATTGAACTTGGTGCTGATGAGTTTGTTGTTAAACCTTTTTCAAAAGAAAAACTTGTTGAAGTTGTAAAAAAAGTTTATAACGGATAATAATATGTGGTTGGATGAAGCAACTTTAAAAGAAGCAGTCGAAAACGGTGTTAAATTTACTTTGCGGAATAATAATCTTGAAGTTATTGCATCTGATAAAAAAAATGAAATTACAGATAATAAATCTTATGTTAAAATTAATTTAATAAATGAAATGGATAAGGAAATATATCTTTTCCCGGTTTTTGAAAATATTGTTAAGTATTTAAAAAATAATCAGGATAAATTTTCAGAGGTACAATTTTCTAATTTTGATGAAGAAGAGATATTAAGTATTTCAGGAGAGACTTTAAATATTATTGCAGCGTATATTGTAAAAAAATTTAATCTGTCAGGGAAAAAAGCTGATATCTCAACTCCGGAATATAGTTTTTTTAATCCTGATTTAAATAATATACAAAATAAAAATTATTTTCGTATTATAATAGATAATTTATTGTTGTTTTATATAATAGTGTGATATGCTGAAATTACAAAAAAAATTTATAGTATATTCTTTAATAATTTTAATAGTTGTTTTATCGATTTTTATTGAAGTGATTTTTGAGTCTGGGTCGGTAAATATTGAAAAATCTATCACTAATACTATAAATGCAAAAAAAACAATAGAAGAAATAAATATTGACGAAATAATGGCTCCTATCAGGTTTCAGCAGAAAAAAATGTTCGTTATAGTTATTATTCTTCTTATTCTTATAACTCTTCTATTTTATCACTTTGCCAATGAAATAGTTAAACCACTGCATAAAATCATTACAGAAAGTGCTAAAGTTTTAAATGGTGATCTGACTACTGTTATAGAACTCGATTCAACAGATGAAATAAAGGATTTAGGTGAGACTATTAATGAATTAACTTCTAATATGCAGGAAGTTGTTGTTCAGATTAAAAATTGGGTTGAAAATATTGAAAAATTAAATTTTGAAATGGAAGAAAAACTTAGAAAAACCATAGAAACTAAAAAACTTAATAAAAGAGAGTTTCAGGATTTATTAAAAGCATATAGAGAAAATACAGCTTTGTTAGATGATTTTTTAAAACTGTTTACAATTTATAAAATGAAAGACGGAGTTGTTGATTAAGTGGATTTTACTTATTGGTATATTTTTCCTATAGCATTTTTCACAGCTATTTTTGCTACAGGTTCAGGATTTGGTGGTAGTGCTGTTTTTGTTCCTGTTTTTTATTTTTTGGGATTGTCACCAATTGAAGCTCTAAGCACCGGCCTTGTAACTGAATTAACTGGTATGTCCTCTGCTACCTTTCGATATATTAGGCAGAAAGTTGTGGATTATCATATGGGTATTTTGATTATCCTTCTTAGTGTTCCTGCTGTTATTATAGGCAGACATCTTGTTCTTGTATTAAATCCATTAATTGTTAAAATAATTTTCGGAGTGGTAGTTCTTGTTTTTGCTATTTATACACTATTGTTTAACCGAAGCGGGACATGGGGAAACAGGAAAAACTTTCCTACAGATGAATTTCTCCCGTATTTATGGGTGCCTTATTTTGGAGGTTTATCTATAGGACTGACTTCTATTGGAACCTGCGAAACTACTAATATTCTGCTTGGTCAGATTCTTAAATATAATGTAAATTATGCAGTAGCTACCTCTGTTTTTGTAAACGGAGTATCTGACCTTGTATTCTCTATTTTAAGTATTGAAAGTATAAGGTGGGACATAGCAATCTTTAGTATGTCCGGGGTATTACTCGGCGGACAAATTGGCCCTCTTTTAAATAAATATTTGCCGCAAAAAGCCCTTAAATATATTTTTGGCATTGCTTTAACTCTCGTGGGTTTAAGAATGCTTATTCTTTCTTATCTTAAATTAAAAGGCGGTTAGTTTTATTTTATGAATACCAGTACATCTATTTACAGACGAATGCTTTTTTATTTTTCTCTTATTATAATCGCTTCTTTCTTTATGGTAGGGGAATTTCTTTATCAAATGGACCGTAAAGAATTTAAAGAGGATTATATCAGAACTTTTGAGAAATATAAAACAGACTCTATTTCAGAAAATGAAGTTTATAAACCTGTTTTTCAGATTAAAAAAAAAGTTATAGTTATGATGATTCTCTATTTTGTTTTTATAACAATTGTAATTATAATGATAATTAAAGATATTGTGCTACCTATCAGATATATGATAAAAGTTTCCGAGAAAATATCAGCAGGAGATTTGTCGCAAACTGTTAGACTGGAACGCAATGATGACCTTGCCTCTTTGGGAAATGTAATAAATGAACTGACGAGTAATTTGCAGGAACTTATTGCTGTAACAGGAAATCTGAATATATCTTTACCTGAATATTCTAATAACATAAAACAATGTCTCTATAAACTCTCAGAAGTTAAAAATAAAAAGGATTTACTAAAGATTGTAAAATGTGTTTCTAATGAGTTAAAAAAAATAAACAGGACTGCAGAAGAAATAAAAGTGATTTATGATGCTTTTAAATTGTATACAATTAAAGGGACGGAGGAATAATTTATGGATTTTCTGCAGTATTGGAGTGCTTTTCCTATAGGGATTTTAATTGCTATTATGGTTACAATGTTCGGTATCGGCGGAGGTGTGTTCTGGACACCAATCCTGTTGTTCGGTTTTAAATTAAGCGTTCCGGAAGCTATTATGGCATCTTTAATTATTCAAATCGGCGGTATTGGTTCAGGTACCTTTAAATACCTTAGACTTAAACTGGTTGATATTAAAACAGGTATTATTCTTGCAGTTGTTTCTATACCGGGAATTATATTCGGTTCTTACTTGAGTAAAATTATCTCCAGAAGTAAATTGTATTAATTGCCTAACAGGATATATAAAATTAATAATAAAAACAAAAAAAATAAAACTAACAAGCAATCAGATACTAAACCTATTAAATATTTTTTCATTTTTATTTTTTAAA
>CAYQNP010000139.1:0-3148 GCA_964418785.1 uncultured Spirochaetia bacterium
AAACAAAAACTCAATTAATTTTTTCAACAATATAACTATACGCCTTTAAAGAAATTAAAATATATAAAATTTATCGTGTCAAACTAATTTTGTTTATTTTTTTATTAAAGATAATAAAATCCCATATACCTTTAATAAATCCCAGTCCATAACTGAAATGAATTATCATTATACTCCATAAAACAAAAGGGAACATAAATATTTTTTTTCTTTTCATAATAATTGCTTTGAGTGAAAACATTATCAGTAAAAACAAATAAACAAATAAGACACCGCTATATAGAATAAAATACGGTTTAAATAAAAAAGAAATCATTCCTGAAAAGAAAAAAAGGACAAATAGCATAGGTATAAAATGTCTCAGAGCAGGGAGCCTCTTAAATTTACGCAACAACTTCGGTTTCCACCAACCATACTGAAAATACTGTTTAAAGAGTTTACCAAATGTATCACGGGCAAAATATTTTATCACAACATCCGGCACAAGATAAATTTTACCGCCGGATTGTTTTAACCGAAAATTAAATTCATCATCTTCGTTCATTATAAACTCTTCAGCATCATAAAGTCCAACCCTGTCAAAAACTTCTCTCCTATAACAACCAAAAGGAACAGTATCTACTTCAACAGGTTTATCTGTACCCAACCTATATTGAACATTACCGACACTAATTGGCAGTCCATAAGCAATTGCAATGGAATTACTTTTCAAAGTATTGTTTTTACTTACAATATCCCATTTCCCGCCTACATTATCCGCATCTAATTTATACAGCCAGTACACCAACCTTGATATATAATTATAGGGATATACAGAGTGCACATCCATTCTTATTATTATTTCACCTTTTGCCGCTTTTATGCCTATATTCAAACTTACAGGAGTAATACCTATCTTATTATCTAATAATTTTATATATTTGTATTTTTTAGAATACTTTCTTATTATTTCAATAGTGCCGTCATCACTATTACCGTCAATTATTAATACTTCCAAATTCTTTTTTGTAAAATCCTGTGCAACTATATTTTCTAAGAAATTTTTAACATACAAGACTTCATTTCTGCACGGTACAATAACAGATATATAAGTCTCATCATTTTTCATTTTCTTTAAAACTTTTCAAGGAAGCAGGGAAAAACACTTTTTGTTTTTTATTATAATAAAGCACAAATATTGAACCAATGAAAAACCATAACAACATTGAATTTTCGCTGTCTGTAAAATAATTTTGACTAAGCCCGGCAAATAAAAAAGCAATTACACCGGATATTAACGCTATCATTAAATGTTTGTCAATTAGCTCATTTGTGTGTTTTATAAATCTATAAGAATAAACAAATAATAATATCCATATACTCATATATCCTATAAATCCCAAAATTCCGGAAGTAAGATATATATTCAAAAAATCATTATGCGGATGACTCATTTTATGGAACCATCCCTGCTCTTTATATTTATCATAATACTTAATAAAATTTCCATTCCCTACACCTATAATCGGATGATCTTTTAATATTCTGACAGCAACACTCCAGATTTGCCATCTCGGAAGTTTTGTTAAATTTTCAAAAGTGCTGATTTTATAATGAAATTGAGGAACAGTATAAAACATTATTACACCTAATAAAATTAAAACTATTGCAATAACGACAAATAATCTTTTATTTTTTAAAAATCCAAACGTAAGCAAACCTGCTACGAATCCGACCCAGACACTTCTTGCATAAGCCCCATAAACTGTAAAAACAATAATTGTAGTTCCTCCCAAATACAACCAGAATTTCTTCATATCTTTTTTATAAGAAATAAAGATTAGAGCAATTCCAAGCAATGCAATCATCATAAAAAAACCGCCGTAAGTCAAATGCATTCCAAAACCACCGGTAATATCATAAGTTATACTACCATTTATCCATGCATTGGGATTAAGCCTTTTATGTCTTATTAAATCCCAACCGCTAAAATATTGATAAACGCCATAAATCGCTGTAATAACAGACATAACAAATAATACATCAATCAATTTACGTAATTTTTCTTTATCAATTACATCCAGCATTAACCAGATAGTTAAAATCTGCCATTCACCCTGATATCCGGAGAACGCAGATTTCGGGTATTCACAGAAAATACTTGTAATTAATTCTCCAAGTAAATAAACAGCAAGACCAATATCAATAAAAGAACCGTAAAATTTTCCTTTTTTGATAAAAATAATTTTAACAAGCCATAAAGTAATAGCAGGAACCAATCCAAGTTGAGCGACAGAAATAGAATATGGTGCTCCGAATACATAAAGAAACATAAAACTAACAATAAGCTTATTTATTTTAATTTCTAAATCTCCATTATTATTTAAAAACATAAAAATCTCCTTTCTTTACACTTCAATTATACGAGCACCTGTATCAAGAATAGAATTATATTTTATTTTTTTATTGTCAAGCACTTTTTTTATGACATTCCACACAACTTCCGGCTGAATATGTTCCAAACAAATTTTTTTATCATATATACATTTCACTGGCAAAAAAACTTTATAACAAGGACTGCATTTAAGTTTCTTTCTTATAATAAATACATTATTTCCCGCTGGCGAAGTATTTTTAAAATTAGTATACCCCCAAATAGAAACAATATTAGTTTTTGCTAAAGAAGCAATATGCATAATTCCGGAATCATTTCCCAGAACTAACTTTGACTTTTTTAAAAGATATATTAAATCAGAAATAGAGCTTCCGGTGAAAACATACAATCGCTTATTATTAATAATATTTGCGATAAGCTGATTTAAAACTTCTTCTTTTCCTTTACCAACAAGTACTATTTTTAAAGATTTATACTCATGCAAAAGTTTTTTTATCAATATTCCATATTTATTTAAATTCCAGAGCCTATCCTTATCTCCAGCCCAGAGATGTATAACAATATATCTGCTAAGTTTATTTTTACTTAAAAATTCTAATGCTGCGGCGCTTATATCTGCCAGTGAAAACTCAGGATATTTATTAGAGAACTTAAAATCCTTACCGGATATTTCTTTCAATAACATTAAATTCATTAAAACATAATGTCTAAAATTATAAACAGGAATCTGAAAATTTATTAGAAAATCAAAAAGTTTATTATAATATTCTTTCC
>CAYQNP010000140.1:0-2965 GCA_964418785.1 uncultured Spirochaetia bacterium
ATAAATTCTAAAGTTGCAACAGCAGCAGATGCAGAAATGGGATTGCCTGTATATGTATGACCATGAAAAAAAGTTTTATTCTTTAAGTAATCATCATAAAAAGCATTATAAATTTTATCAGTAGTTAAAGTCGCACTAAGCGGTAAGGTTCCGTTTGTCAATGCTTTAGATACACATAAAAAATCAGGTTTAATTTTGCTGTATTCATATGCAAATAATTTTCCGGTTCTTCCGAAACCGGTTGCAATCTCATCAAGAATAATATGTATATCATAATTTTTTACAATACTATATAATTTATTTAAATATTTTACCGGATAAATAATCATTCCGCCTGCTCCCTGTATAAGCGGCTCCAATACAATTGCTGATATCATATGCGATTTTCTCTCCAATAATCGCTCAAGAGGCATTAAGCATTCAAAATTACACTTTCCATTCTTATTAAAGGGACATCTGTGGCAATACGGGGAAGGAATACTATAAGATTTAAAAAATAACGGTTTGAAAACATTATTAAACTGCGATACTCCGCTAACACTCATTGCTCCTATTGTGTCACCATGATATCCGTTTAATAAAAATATAAATCTCTCTTTTTTATTAACTCCGATATTCTTCCAGTATTGAAAAGACATCTTTAATGCAACTTCAACAGCAGTTGAACCATTGTCAGAATAAAATACTTTTGTTAAGTTTTTGTGTGTAATATCTATAAGTTTTTTTGCCAGAATAACAGCAGGCTCATTTGTAAAACCCGCAAATAATGTGTGTTCAAAATTTTTTAATTGCGATGTAATAGCTTTATTTATCTCAGGAACATTGTGTCCTAAAATATTACACCACCAGGATGAAATAGAATCATAATAAAAATTTCCTTTGTCATCATAGAGTTTAACACCCTTTGCTTTTGTTATCATAATATGATATCTTTTTTCGTAATCTTTCATTTGTGTATATGGGTGCCATATATATTTTTTGTCATATTCTAATAAATTCATTTAAACCTCCGATTAAATTTAAAATAGAACTATCTTAAAGTTAATCTGCTTAAGTTAAACATGTATTTTATAACACCGTTATTTTTCGTGCCAAGAAATAAAGTATTGTTGTCTGACGGAAGTATAAAAGTTATAAAACTGTTTTTTACTTTGTATCCGTTAAGTAACTGAGTATGCATTTTAGTAGTTATATTATAAAATAATAGTCCATTATTTTTTCCAATGTAAAATATATTATTATCTTTTGTAATGGTTGTAATAACTTCATTTGTATTTAATGTAATAATAATTTCTTTCTTGTAATTTTTTAAATCTATTCTTATTAATGAATCATAGGCAAGATAAAGATAATCGTCATTAAAATAATACACTTTATATTTATAATTATAATTATTTAATATAATATTTGTAGTCTCTTCTGTTATAGAAATAAGTTTGTTATTTACGCCTATAAATAATATATCCTGGTTTCCGAAAATATTATAAATATTTTTTAAATTAGTATAAACTTTTTTAAATTTAATTTTTTTCATATTAAAATTATACAGTTCCCCATCTGTAGAATTGAGTAAAATGTCAGAACTTGAAAGATACACGAATTCAGGTCGAAAATTAATATTGGTTATCTCTGATACTGACGAATTTGTAGAAATATAAACACCACTATCTGCAAAAAAATATATTTTATCGCGATATAAAATAAATTGTTTTAAATTACCGTTTGTAAATGATTTATTTTCTATTTTTCCTGAAGAAGTATCAAATATAGAAATTCCTTTGGAAGTACAAATCCACAATAGTTCATCTTCTTTTGAGATAGAAATAATATTATTTGAGAATAAACCGTCAAATTCGTCAATAATGTCTATTGAAAAATCATTAAGTTCTCGTGCTATTTTTTCATTTTTTTTATCAATTGATTCAATGATATTATTTTTATCTTTTGTTGCTTTATATTCAACAAACTGCTTTCGTGAGCAAGTAAAAAAACTAATCAGAATAAATAAAAAGAATAAAATTTTTTTCATTATATGCAAATTACAATAATATAAAAAATTGTCAAATATTTTTTAGATATAAATTTTATACTTTAAAGTTTTATATAAAGTAATTATTTTCATATATTTTTTTATTTAAAACTTGACAATAAAAAAATAATCTATATTTTATTATATAAAGAATTAAATGAGGATGGAGGTAACAAAAAATGAGAAAAGTTTTATTTTTTATTATGATTGTATTTTTATTCACAAATTCTTTCTATTTATCAGCCTGTTTCGATACTTATTTGTTTTTAAACAGGAGTTCAATGGTATATCCTGCTTCTAAAATAGTTATTGACGGGCTTGCTGAATATTCTGCGAATAATATTGCACAGCCGTTTAATGATACTTTCTTAATGAATTTTAATTTATATTACGGGTTCACTACTAAATTTTCCATCCAGGCAGGTGTTTCCTCATCTGAAAAACTCAGAAATGAAATTAAAATCGACGAATACGGAATAAAAGGCGTATATAATATATTTCGCAGTATAAGCAGAAAATATTCAGCAGATATCATACTTGCGCATCACAGTGGTTTTGGCGGTGAAAATATGACTCTTGAATTTTCAGTTCCCAATATGCTGTATATAAAAGATAATTTAATTGTAATTCATCCAACAGTAACTTTTGGATTAAATAAAGATCAGCAGGAATATGGAGCCCACTTTGGTTTCTTTCATTTATTTAAGAATAGTGCACTTGTGGGTATAGGATATGAATACGCTTCACCACAAAACGGGTCATTCTGGAACAAAAGATTGGTTGATGGCGAATCTGCAATGAGTCTGTTTTTTGGCGGGAAAATCGGTGATATATTTTATATACAAAATGAGTTTGCTAAAGGACTTTCTAATTCAAGAGATTTTGGCTTTGCTGCAACTTTGAAAATACTTTTATAGTTATATTCCCGGGGACGGT
>CAYQNP010000141.1:0-10645 GCA_964418785.1 uncultured Spirochaetia bacterium
CCTAAAAAACCTGCTACTTTGACAATACCTATTTTTTCTACTGTTTTATTAAGTGCTTCAACACCTTTTATATAAGACTCGATATTTTTTATATTTAAAACAGATGCGTTGTTAAACAATGCAGGCTGTAATATACTGGCAGAAACATATTTAATATTATGAGACTTTTTAGAGCCTATGTAAAAACCCATTACAAGAGAAATAAAAACTATAATTAGAGAAACCCATCGCCATTTATATAAAACTTTAATTAAATCAATAAGATTTATCTCATCCTCAAAATATGTTTCATTAGATTTGTTATTAGTCTTTTTCTGCATAATCTACTCCTTTAACTGTTATTAATATTTTCAATTATGGCATTTCCGAATTCAGAAGTTTTAATAGGAGAAACATTTTCCATTAATCTTGCCAGGTCATAAGTAACTCTTTTTTGCTTAATTGCATTTGAGATACCTGTTTCTATAAGTTTAGCAGCCTCATTCCATCCAAGAAATTCAAGCATAAGTTTTGCAGACAGAATTAAAGAAGAAGGATTAACTTTATCTAATCCGGCATATTTAGGGGCAGTACCGTGAGTGGCTTCAAAGATTGCGATATCATCTCCGATGTTTGCACCAGGCGCCATTCCCAAACCGCCAACCTGTGCTGCACATGCATCCGACAAATAATCCCCGTTCAGATTCGTAGTTGCTATAACATCATATTCATCGGCTCTCGTTAAAATCTGCTGAAACATATTGTCTGCTATTCTGTCTTTTATGACAATTTTATCTGAAGGTACACTTCCGTTAATATCCGACTCAAAAATAATTTTATCACCAAATTCATCCTTTGCAACTTCATATCCCCAATTTTTAAACGCACCTTCTGTAAATTTCATTATATTACCTTTATGTACAAGTGTTACGCTTCTTCTATTGTTATCAACAGCATATTTAATTGCCGAACGAACAAGTCTTTTGCTTCCAAATTCACTTATAGGTTTTATACCTATACCCGAATCACTTCGTATATCAATATCAAATTTTTCTTTAATAAAGTTTATAACTGTTTTTGCTTCATCAGTATCTTTCTGCCATTCTATCCCGGCATAAACATCTTCAGTATTTTCTCTAAAAATAACAACATCCATTTTTTCAGGATTTTTAACTGGAGCAACAACTCCATCATAATATTTTACAGGTCTTACGCATGCATATAAATCAAAATATTGGCGCAAAAAAACATTTAAACTTCTAATTCCGCCGCCAACAGGTGTAGTTAACGGACCTTTTAATACTACTTTATACTTTTTAATCAATTCAAGCGTCTCATCAGGCATATAAGAGCCGTATTTATCATTTGCCTTTTCTCCGGCATAAATTTCAAACCAATTAATTTTTCTTGAACCGCTATATGCTTTTTTTACCGCTGCATCTACAACCGGTAAAGTGGCTTTCGTAATATCACTGCCTATACCATCGCCTTCAATATAAGGAATTATTATGTTATCAGGAACTTCCGGTGTCCCGTTGATTATATTTACAATTTCTCCATTTAAGGATTCCGTACTCATAAATACCTCTCCAATCACAAAATTTCTTTAAAATCTATACAACTTTAATTTAAAAATCAAGGATTATTTTACTAAAATTATCTATCATACATAATAAATAATTATTAAGATATAACATTGTAGAACTCTTCAAATTCAGATTTATTAATACCGGCAGCACCAAGTTTAATATCAGGTTTAATAATTCCGTGAAAATCAGAGCCGCCTGTTATTAGTAAATTATTCTCCTTAGCAAGTTTGTAAAACTCATAGGTCTGTTTATAACTGTGCCTCGGATAATAAATTTCAATGCCCTTTAAACCGTTCTTTACAGCATCAAAAATAATTTTCTTAAAAGTATTCTTATACAGCATACCGGGGTGAGCAAGCACAGGCGTACCGTTACATTCTAAAATAATATTAAGAATTCGTTTAAAATTATATTTTTTATAATCAACAAAAACAGGTCTGTCATAACGCAAATACTTATGAAAAGCCTGATAAATATTTTTAACATAACCTTTTTCAACCATAATGGCTGCTAAATGCGGTCTGCCGATTGTTTTATTTGAAGTGTATCTCTGTAATTCTTCGTATGCAACAGGTACATTATATTTCTCTGTACGCTCGCACATTTCTCTTAATGCCCTCTCCCTTTCTAATTTTTGATTATTTATGTAATCCTGCAGAACCTTGCAATTTATATTTAGATTATAGCCGATAATATGAAGATTAACTATATCGGTGGAGAATTCAATTCCCTGTATAAGAGTTATATTTTTTTTCTGTGCATAAGAGGCAATATCTTCAGAACAAATATTATCGTGATCAGTAATAGCAACACCTTGAAGTCCGGCATCGTAAGCAAGATCAATTATTTCATAAGGTGAAAGAGTTCCGTCCGAAACTGTAGAATGCGTATGTAAATCAAATTCTATTTTATGATTTTTCAAAAATTCTTCTGCTTTTTCCATAAATCGATTATTTTCCGAATATATAATTTTTTATTTGCCAGTTTATCACTTTTCGAAGAGCAATTAAGTATCCCTCCGGCAGCTTGCTGATGTCCGCCACCAAGCCCTATTTCTTCAAAAATTTTAGAAATATTTATTTTTAACGGTTTAGTAAAATTTAATCCCATAGAAAATCTAAGACTATTTGTCTTTATATTATTTTTAAAAATAGAGTTTATTAATAATATTGCATTTGCATCAGGATTAAGCATATATGCAAGATTTTTATCCAGCCTTGGTGCATACTTAAGATCACTTAAATCTATAATAATTATATCCTTTTCATCATCCATATAAAAAGAAGCATCTTTAATTATTTCAAGATATTTCTTTTCTGAATACTTAATTGCTTTATATCGTTTCTGCACATCATTTAACTTAACAATCACATCAGGAGGTGTTTTACGCAATAATTTTGTTATTTTAATCATATAATGAAGAAAACTTCTGTAATCTTCATTTTCAATCATTTGTACTGTTTTTGCAATTATTTTTATATTGGTATCACTAAGCCACTCCTCTACACTTTTATAATTCATACTATCAATGATATCAGTTTCAGAAATGAGTTTTTCAAAATAATCAGGGAATTCAACAGAATCTTTGTAATAATCATAAATAACTCTGCTGCAGCTTGGCTGAAGATCAAATTTACCGTTTATTTTATCAATTTCTACTCCCCTTGCTTCCATTTCTTTTAAATTTGCTTCATGGTGATCAAACCATAAACTGCACTTCCAGGGACACGGTAAATCACAAATAATTTCATCTCCTGTAAATTGCTCTGACCAGATCTTATTTGCACTTACAAATTTTATAAAATCTACACCTGTTGCTATTGAAAGAAGAGCAGCGCTGACAACTCCGTCAAAATCTGTGTGAGTATATATTTTTCTCATTATATAAGTTCTAATTCCTTTACTTTATTTAAAATATATTGAATATAATCAAGCAAATTATTATTTGTAACCTTGCCAAACAGTTCATTATCAAAACCGGTTCTTAACGACGGATGAATAACTGCACTCTTTTTATTAATAATATCTTTGTTTGAGCCTGCGGCATTTGATATCTTTTTAAAGTCAACTAAATTTTGATTATCACTCACATTTTTTATAATAAGTGTATTTCTGTCTTTAACCATAAAAACATAATCAAAACCATTTACACGACTGATTAAATAGGTAAGAAGTTCATTAAAAGTAAGTCTAATATTTTTTTCAAGATAAGGTATATAAACAAGCACTGCTGATTTTATATATTTATCATTTATTTTTATCTTTCGGCGTTTCAAATTATTAAATATCTTTTCAAGTATAATTTCATTGGATGCAGGAATTGTAACAACAAGTTCTTCTTTTAAGTCCACCTGTTTTATTTTTTTGTAAACAGTATTAAACCTGTCAACAATAGACTCTGCCAAAGCAAAAAAATTCAATTCATTTATTCTGTTTAAAAAAATGTCTTTATTATCAAGAAAAATATTTATTCTTTCGTTTATAAAATTTGTAGTAATAATTTTTTTTGACCGGCTTATTATTTTTCTCATATCAAAATTTAACTGCAGATTAATTTTATGCATAGCAAACATAAAACCGTTTGTAAAAAACAGTATATCAGGATTAAACTCTTTTCTTAAGTATGCAAGAGCAATTGAATAGGAAAATGCATCTTTATTTTTAAAAGACTCTGTCCTGGGCGAAAAAGCAAAAACCATTTTATAAGATTTGCCAGGATATTGAAATTCATATAAAATAACAGAATTTCGTATTTGTAATAATTTATTTTTAAAAACAGGAGAATTGTTCTTAGGCAATATAGGCTCAATAGATTTCAATTTCCAATTTGTAAACTCTGATATTCGATAAGATAAAAAAGTGAGGTATTCCATATAATTATAAGTATTAATAAATTTCAATCTATCAATAGGAAACTTTTTATTAGCAGCAGGTTGAGAAATCCCTATTTTAGCAAAACCTGTATCCTTTTTATCACCAAAAAATTTCACGAACTCTTTAATATTAAATTCAACATTGTCATCATTAAGTTTGCGGAAAATAGCTTTATTAGAACCGTGTAAATAAACAAAATAGTCAGCACGGAATTTCTTTCTATATAAAAGATAATTTACTGCAGCAGAGAAATTAAGTCTTGGTTCAACTTCAGATTTAGGGACAACATTTTTCACTGTGAGAAAAGATATTTCATTTTCGTTTTTATCAACAAAATTCAATTTAACGAGATGTTCTTCAAAACGATTAAGCACATTTTCAGTATTTATGTCATAATATCTGATTCTGGCTTCGCTAACATCGAACAGCTCCAGTCCGGAAAATTCAGATACCTTAGATGCGATATAAAAAGCGTATTCAAAAAAATTATAATCATTAACTCTTGGGAACTGCTCTTTAGGGAAGTCAGGATTACTTGCAGGCTTACCTGTTGCAGCTTCAGCATGCCCGCCGTCTGCTTTTGTTCCTACATAAGCAACTAACATTGACAAATTTAAGTCAGACTTATCTTCATTAACTCGCCTGGTGGTCATAAGCATTGAACCATAACAATAAAAAAAATAATCCATTTTGTATTTTGTTTTAAGATAATTTATTGCTGATGCCACATTTATCTTGGCTTCACCTGCTTTTTTGTCAGTAAACGGCGATAATGCCAGATATACATCTACTCTGTTTTTAGAATTAAGAGCGTATAATCTTTTAAATATATTCTCTTTCTTTTCTTTATTTTTTATAAAGAAAAAAAACGGTTTAAGTAAAGAAAATATTCCGAGATTGGTTTTAAAATTATTATTCGTCGGTTTCCTTAGAAATCTTGCTCTTACTATATTCTTTTCTACTCTCGGCAAAACCTGTTTTAACGACCTTTCATAATTATCAACAATATCAACCCAGCCTTTTCGCCTGATTAACTTCTTTAAATCGGATTTAGACTTTGCTTCAGCAAGCCCTTGCACCATCTCTATCTTGCTAAAACCGGAACCAATTAATTTTGACAGGAGTATAGCCATTTTATCTTCTTTTATATGTAAATCCTGTACATGTGCAAGGTATCGTAAATATTTATAACCGCTGTTATCATAGTCTCTATTTTCCACTAATGATTCATAAATCAGATCAGTTCCGCATTTTTGCTCTTCTTTCGGCTGTTCTTTTCCGCGCTCAAGTCCGGACATTGTTACGCTATCTGTAATGAGGCCTTTTTCCTTGAACTTTAAAAGAAGTTCCAGTATCTCTTTTGTCCATGGATGATGATCATCAATCCTTACTATGCGAACATCATTTTTTTTCAAAACAGCAAAATCCTTGGCAATTAATTTTAATGCCACTTTTAATGCTCTTGCAGGTTCATTACCTTTCTCAATTATACTTTCTTCTTCATCTGTATATAAATCATTATCTCCTGAGTCTTCAAGTTCTTTCAATTCTTTTTTATCTGTAATATTAGTAAAGACAAGATAATTTAAATCATCATAAGTTGCTGTAATGTAATACTTATCATCTTTTGGAATAAACAGATCAATTGATGCTGTACCGTTATTATTTGTTTTTACTTCGATTTCTTTATCTCCAATTTTTCTTCTGTTTTTTACAAATGATGTTTTGCCTTTTACAATTTTAAAACTAATTTCAACATCTTTCACGGGAGACAGGGATTCTTCTTCAAACAACATCACCATAATCCCGTTCTTATTTTTTTTTAAATTTAATTTATTTACCTTTTTTAAAATAGTATTTAATTTAGAAATATCATCTGATATCCGTTTTACGCCCTGTATGTTTTTATACTCAGCCGCAAACCTGTCAAGCGACTTAACCGCAGATTCAACAGAACTTTGAAAAATTTTATTAATACTCTTAAAATCTTCTTTATCAATATCCTTTTTATAATTGCTAATTATATTGCTAAAAGCTATCAGGATATTAAGAAACTCTATAAATACAATTATACCGTTATCAGAATTTTTTATTTTAAACAAATTAGAGAGCAAAATCTTATGAAAATCAGCAAACAAATTTTTAACATTATCATCAGCGGAATTATATTTATCTTTCAAGTTTTGAAAAAAATCAATATCAATAGTGGAGAGTATATCTCCTTTAATTAACTGCAGATTAATGCCCAGAAAAAACGATTTAAAAGGCTTAATTAAACTTCTGGAACCATTTTTAGAATAAGCAAGAATAACATTATTAAAAATATCAAGCAAATAACTAAGCGCTGCCAATTCTGTTTCACTTCGTTCAGAAAAATAAGTCTTTATTTTATTTATTAGCGAATTATATATATACTTAACATCGTCATCAACCTTATCTGCAAGGGAATAGATATTATTTTTCAATTCATCATATACAGACGCAAGGGAAGTCATTATTTTTACAGTATTTAAAGAATTAACAAATTGAAATTTAAGACGGGGGGATAAAGCATCTATCGGGAAATCAGGCAAATATATATCGCATCCTTTATGCACCTTAAGATGAGATAGGCCTGCCTGATAATTTACAAAATCAAATTCATAATCCTTGCCGTAAACAGCATCTCTATTCTCTTTTTCTCTAATTAAATTGTTTATCCATACATTATAAAAAACATTTGAGCCGACAGTATCAAGGTCTCCGCCGCCTTCTGTACCAAGTCCGTTCTTAACTCCTTTCCCGTGTATAATAAATATTTTTTTCCGCATAATTATCGTTTCCTTTTAGAAGAAGAACTTTTTTTAGCAGACTCAGATGCTTTTCCGCCAAGTAACGGATTCTTTTTTAATGCTTCTGATAAATCTCTAAAATTTCTTGCTGTTTCTTCAAGCATCTTTATTGTATTCCGCATAGCATCCCCCCCGAAACTGTTAGCAAAATTTTCCGAAAAAGTCTCAAGGTTCCGTAAAGTGCCTATAAACGGCCCCTTAGGATCACTTAATTCAGCTGTAAGCACCTGAACATTCTGTATTATTAAATCTGTCGGGCTCTGCGGCTCTTTCTTTATCTGCTCAGCAAGAAGCAATCTTCCCTTCTCTGTATCTATTGAATATAAAAAACTATTTTTAGGTGCAACTTTGCTCTTTTCACTACCGGCAGTAATTGCTATGTCTTTTTCTCCTATTAACGGAGCATTTATTTTTATTATCGAGTCAGTCTTTACTCTATTTGCATATTCCTGCAAAACATAAAATCTCACTATGATATTATTTTTATCATCAAGTTTAATTGATTTAACAGCCCCTATTTTTAAACCTTTAAATTTAACTGCCATGCCTAAACTCAAAGCCTCTGCACTGTTAAACTGGGTATAATAATATACCTTTTTGACCCATAACTGTTTACCTTTTGCAATAAAAATCACTGAAATAATTATTATTAAAAATGCTAATACCAGAAACATACCGATTACTTTTTCTAAATACTTAAATCTGTAAGACATAACTTTGCTCCTTTAATTAGAAATTAATTCATCTACAAATCTGTCATTCAATGAACGCATATATTCAAGAGTACCTATTTCATAAATAGTCCTGTTTCTTAAAACAATAATTCTGTCAACTATATCAATAAACGGAGAAAATTCATGAGTTATTATAATACCCGTAACACCTTTTGATTTATTTGATTTTATAATTTCAACAACCTTTTCCTGTGCAGAAGTATCCAGATTTGCAATAGGCTCATCATAAAAAATTGTTTCAGGATTTATTGTAATTGCTCGTATAAGAGAAATGAGTTTTCTTTGTCCCATACTGATATAAGCAGGGAGTAAATTTTTAACATTCTGAAGTCCAACAAAACTGAGCAATTCATTAACAACTGAAATAATTTCTTTTTCAGGCATTAATTCATGATATCTTATAGGCAATGCAACATTATCAAAAATTTTCATATTGCTTATAAGCGCTGCATCTTGAAAAACAAATGATGTTTTTTTATGAAACTTTAACATATCAATCTTAACGGCTCGTCTTAAATTAAAACCGTCATACAAAACATCTCCCATAGAAAATTCAATAAGTCCACCTAAAATTTTTAACAATGTACTCTTCCCCTCTCCTCTTGGTCCGACAACAACAACTAATTCCCCTTTTTTAATTTCAAAATTTACATCTCTTAATATAAGTTCATCCTGATATCTGAAATTCAAATTCTTTACTTCTATTAATGTTTGTCCTAATTCCATATTAATTCTCACAAATAAAACATAGCAGTAACTATTCCGTCAAAGACAAATGTAAATATCAAAGAACTCACAACAGCCTTTGTAACAGCCTGCGGTACTTCAGTAGAAGACATATTTACTTTAAATCCGTAATATACTGATAAAGTACTTATAATACCTCCAAAAACAACGCTTTTAATTAAAGCAATTAATATATCATTTATTTCCATTGTAGAGAAAATTATACTGAAAAATTTGGTAAACGGAATAGTAAGGGAGAATGAAGCAACAAGAAATCCGCCTACAATCCCAACAAAACTGAAATAAACTGTCAGAGCAGTTACTGAAATCATCCCGCCGACTATACGGGGGAATACCACAAATCTCATTGTATCAATACCCATTGATTCCAGAGCTTCTATCTCATGATTAACTTTCATATTCCCGATCTCAGTTGCAATAGCTGTTCCTGAACGGCCTATTATTATTATAGCAGTAAGTATAGGACCAAGTTCGCGTAAAATAACTGCATTTAAAATTGAACCGATCATGCGTTCTACACCAAAATTCATAAGTGTTACAGTCTGTATTATAATTACAAATCCCAGAGAAAGTGCAATTACACTTATAATAGAAAGTGCATCGTATCCTGTAAATAAAATCTGTTTTTTTATAATATCTCTTATTAACTTCCTTCCGGCTTTATCACCGCGAAATCTGGAAAGTATTATTTCAACAAAAGAAAATGTAAATAAAGCAGAAATTCCCCCCAGATAGTCTAAATAATTCAAAAAATTTCTGCCGATTTTCTCAAATTTCATAATCTTATTCTAATAAAATAAAAACTATTGTCAAGGAAAAATTAATAAGCGCAAAAGACATATCTCTTGATGATTGGGGACGGAGGATGTTTTTGAAACCAAAGCCCTGCAGTACAACAATAAATAATTTTTCCCGCATAGTAAATAATCATTCGTCCTGATAAAAAGTTAATAAAGTTTTGCACCGTCCCCTTTTAAAAAAACACACAAAAATCTCTTTACTTTCTGTTTTTTTTTTATAATTTATATTTATGATTTTGCAAAGTTTACTGTTATTACTTGGTTTTGCTTTACTTGTCTATAGTGCACATCTGTTAATAGAAGGCTCAATAGGTTTAGCAAAACGGTTTAAAATCTCAGAATTAATAATAGGGCTTACTATAGTAGGATTTGGTACATCAGCACCTGAGCTTGCGGTCTCAATAATAAGTGCAGTAAAAAAAACAGGTGCTATCACTGTTGGGAATGTTATTGGCAGCAATATTATGAATATAGGTATAATTATGGGATTTGCAGGCTTAATACTTCCTGTTACAATAAATAAACAGATAATAAAACATGACTTACCATATTTAATAGCAGGCACATTCTTGTTTCTATTATTTCTATACGATAACACTATAACACGGATCGAAGGTTTATTACTTTTATTATGGTTTGGATTTATTCTATACAAGTGGATAAAAAACAGACATGCACCTTTAGAAGAAATTGAAGAGGTGAAAAATTTTTCAACTTCAAAAACCGTATTTTTTATTATATTGGGAATTATAGGACTTGCAATAGGCGGAGAAATAACTGTTAAATCTGCTGTAAAAATAGCATTATATCTCAAAATAAGTGAAACAGTTATAGCGCTTACAATTGTTGCAATCGGAACATCATTACCGGAAATAATAACATCATTCATAGCAGTATTAAAACATAAGGGCGACATTGGTGTTGGAAATATAATAGGAAGTGATATATTTAATTTATTATTATGTATAGGAATATCAAGTTCTCTGGTTCCAATTAAATTCAATTTTCACAAAAATCTAATTACAATAGCAGCATTAATATTTTTTACTTCTATACTATATCCATTTTTTCTCATAAAAAAAAGACTTTCA
>CAYQNP010000142.1:0-9974 GCA_964418785.1 uncultured Spirochaetia bacterium
GAAATACATTTTTGCAAAAGCATAAGCAGCACCAAGTGAAGTAAGTATCTGAAGCAGAGTAACACCAACTGCCATTAAAATATTATTAAGAAAATACATACCGAAAGGAGCTGCGTTCCATGCTCTGACATAATTTTCCCACACCCATCTTTTTTCTACTATTTTATTTTTATCAATCTCAACTGTCTGACCTATTTTATCTCCTCTGACAATTTTAGCAGTTACAGTATTATTTTTTCGCGCAAGAATTTTAATACGAACAAGTTCATTGGTATTATCATCATGTATATAATATTTAAGTTCAGGGATAAGAGTAGGCGGGAATTTAATTATTTCATCAGGCGCTTTTAAGGAAGAGATAAACATCCAATAAAAAGGAAATAACATAACTAAAGAACCGGTTATAAGCAATAAATATATAATACTTTTTTTAAACTTTTCTATAATTTTTCTATTCATTACTGCCCTCCTATTAATATTCTGTTGAAGAATCCAATTTCAGAAGTTTTCTTTGAACCAAGGTTACCAATAAAATTATGAAGAACAGGACATATGCAACGGAAGCAGCATAACCCATTCTAAACTGTTCATAAGCATTTTTATACAGGTAAAAAACAATAGTAGTAGTAGAGCCGTTAGGACCGCCGTTAGGAGTCATAACATAAATAGAGGGGAAGATTCTAAAAGCGAAAATAGTAGACATAGTTAATAAGAAAAGAGTAGTAGGTTTTAACAGCGGCCAGGTAATATATAGAAACTGCTGTCGGGGTGAGGCACCGTCAATTTTTGCTGCTTCATAATATGATCTATCTATACTTTGAAGCCTCGTAAGAAATATTATTATATTAAACCCGAGATTTTTCCATATAAGCATAAGAATTATAGCAGGCATAGCCCAGGTAGGAGACTCCAGCCATTTAACAGGATTTATACCGAATAGACCCAGAATATAATTTAAAAGTCCGTAATCTTTGGAATTATATATCCATAACCATACAAGTGCAATAGCAGCAGTAGAAGTAACATAAGGAAGGAAGAAAGAAGTTCTAAAAAAACCAACACCTTTAATCTTGCTGTTTATCAATATTGCAAGAAATAAAGAAAGGCTTAATCCTACAGGTATTGAAACTCCCACATAATAAAAAGTTACTAAAACAGATTTCCAGAAATCAGGTTCCTGAAGAAGATTAATGTAATTTTTCAAACCCACAAAAACTTTAGCAGTTATCATATCCCACTTAAAAAAACTCAGCTGAAAAGCATAAAATATAGGGAAAATCTGAAACAATAAAATAATAATTAGTGCAGGAGATAAATATAAAAAAGGGATATACCATTTTGTTTTAATATAATTTTCTCTCATAGCAGTCTCCTTTTTTCGAGTTTTTTATATGGTGCAAAAAAACAAACGCAAAAATAATATTATAAAATCTATACTAAAAAACTATAGTATTTTCCGTGTTTCTGATTTCCGCAGTAATATTTTCTTTCTGTTTTTTAGGGACATACTCATTTTCACGAAACAGATTTAAGAGAGAAGAAACATCTGTTTGATTTTTTATAGCAGTTTTAATAAATTGTAAGAAGTACCCTGTTTTTCTGTCAAACAACAAACGAATAATCTGCTGTTGATTTTTTTTATTGACAATAGGATTTATCTTATTTTTTATCTGACGACCGAGATAAGAAGTAAGGAACAGAAGATTCTGGATTACTGTTTTTTTCATCTCATCATCTACATAATTAGTCCAATTATCATTTAATATATTTTTTGAGACCCAGATAAAAAGTTCCGGATATTTTCTGTAATTTTTTATAGCAGTCTCTATAATTTCTTCAATTTTTTCTTTTTTGTTATTCTTTTCAAATATGTCAAATATATATTCAAAAATTTTACTATTTTCAGTTAAAATAATATCGGATAATACATCTTCCCAATTATCTTTAAACTTAACAATATCCTTAACAAGCATTTTCTGGTAATCAATAGAATCCACTCTTTTAAAGAGATTAACAACATTTTCTACATTATTAATAATATATTTTGCATCTATTTTTAATTCTTCAATGGAAATATCAGAATTAAAATCTTTTAATTTTTTTATAACAATATAACTGATATAGGACAATTCAGGTCTTGATTCCAGATTTTCTTTAAGGAAAGAGATAAACCATTCAGTGATAGTCTGATAAACCTTTTTATCAACTTTTTTACTGACATCATTGTCTATCAGTTCATTCGTAATATTAATTTTTTCAAAGACATCGGAAGCATTAGTAAATCTATTAAGAATTATTTCACCAAAAGAAGTATCGCTTTCTATATATCGTATTAATTTTTCGCTTTCAAGGAAAGTGTAATTAGAAGAAGTTTTCAATTCTTTTTTTGCTTTATTCCACCAGCGTTGCCAATCAGAAGGTTTAAGCAGGTTATCAGTAACTTCACTTTTTATAACATCGAGACTGAGTTCATTTTCAGAATAACTTTTAAACACAAGAGATATAAATTCTACAGGTGATTTTTCCGCCAATTCAAGCATATGCTCTTTATCATATCGTTTTTGTATTTTTATATGAGATTCAGGTAAAATTTCCAAAGTATTTAAAGCCATATCAAGAGACATTTTATGCTCATTATCTTCCTCGAAATCGACAATAAGAGTATCTTTTTCTATTTTAACAATTTTTCCGGCTCCCCAGCTGTGATGATAAACAAAAACGCCGACATCAAATTTAATCTCTTTTTCGAAAAGTTCTATAGCAGGCATAACCTCTTTCCACCACATCCGCAGGCCGGAACTTTTAAGAATATCTTCTAATTTTGAATGATTTGCATATTTTAATCTGTAAACTTTTATTAACTCTTCTCTATATTCTTTATCATCAGGAAGAAAAGATAATATTTCCTTTAATAATTTTATAGCTTCATCATAATTTTCATTTTTTATAAATATTGGAATTAAACCTTTATATAAATTAGCAATTGAGGTAAAACTGAAATTAGTTTTAAGCATATTATTAAGTTCGTCAATCCAGTCAAGTTTATTATCAGAGAGAGTAATAAGTTTTGCCCATATTTCTTCTACTTTTTTTTGATTTTTCTGAAGTATAAAAGTTTTTATAGCAATTTTATAGAATTTTATTGCATTTTCAATATCACCGTTTTTCTGTTTTTTCTTTGCCAGACTTAAAGCAATATCAGTATTTCCCGGATCAAGTTCCAGATACTGCTCCTGCAAAGATTCTATCTCCTGAGTTTTATTCAAATATCTCAAACTATCTATTAAAGTAGCAAGAGCAAATTCATTTTTTTCAATAGCCAGCATTTTTCTGGCAAGAAACTCTACAATTGCCCATTTTTCACGCTCTTTAAAATTATTTATAATTCTTCTAAAATTTTCAAAAAACAGATTTCTGTCATTTTTATAACTGAATACAGCCAGTAAATACCTTGCTATTAAATTATGTTCATTTTTTTCCAGATACTCTTTAAAAAGCGCTATAGCTTCATCTTCTGAATTTGTTTCAATTATGTCATTAATATGCTTATCAAGGTCCTGGAACTTTTTTAAATTATACTCACTAAGTTGAAATTTACTCCATTTCTCCTGCTCAAATAATTTTTTAATACTTTCTAAAACTTGTTCTTTTTCCATTTCAAACCCCTTACCTATTCAATTTCAATATTCTCATTTTCCATATACAAATCATATATTTCGCTGTTTATACTTCTGATTTTTTCTTTAAAAATATCAGCATATTCCTGATTAGAATTTTGTAAATTATAATAATCTATTATCCAGAAATATCTATTCAATAATTTAGGTTCCAGTTCTTTTTGAGAAAACCGTTTAACATCAATTTCCCTTTCAAGAGCCTCTGTTTCTACAAGTAATTTTTCAATTTCTTCTTTTGTAAGTTCGCGTTTTACATTAAAAACCTTATAAATCTCAGCATACACAGGAAGCCAGAAAGCTATTATTTTAGTATCGGAAAAAATCTTTGATAATTTGTTCTTTAATTTTAAGATATAGTCAGTTTTTATCAAACTAAAGTCTATAAGTTCAGGATTATAAAAGAATGCTTCTTTAAATAAAATTTTAGCTCTTTTTTCATTTCCTTTTCTGCTGTATGCTTCTGCAAGCATTGATAATAATAAAGAGTTTTCTTTTTTAAACATCCGCGCATATTCAAGGGTTTCTATGGCTCTATCGATTTCATCTATTTCAAGAAAGATTTCACCTATTTTCAAAAGAATAGAGACATCCGGGACATCTGAACTTTGATACGCGATTATTAAATTTTTTATAATTTTTTTAAATATATAATTTTTAAGACTGATTAAAATATCTTCATAGGAGATATTATTTTCTTTTATAAAAGCCTCAAAAACATTCCATTCATTTATAAGAAGCTGAGCGCGTTTTAAACCGCTTGAAAGTTTTAAAATTTTATTCCAACGGTTAGTCCAGAACATCAAAGCACGCACAGAGTCCTCAATTCCAGGAAAATCTATACTTTTCTCTAAAATTCCTTCCATAATCTCCAATGCCTTAAACAATTCTCCTTTACGGATATAATTCAGCCCTTCTTTATATTCTCTTTTTATGGGCGTATCATCAAAAGTCAACTGACCATTAATATCCATTGTTCTATAATACTTTTTTATTTTTAAAAGTCAAGGTTTTTGTAGAAACTCCAGGTGGAACGCTTTTATTATGCACTATCCCCGGCTATCCATGCTTTATACCAATACCCGCTGTCCTTTATAATTCGTTTTAAACCATTCTCCCGATCAATATAAACTATACCGAATTTCTGTTTATAGCCCCTCGCCCATTCAAAGTTATCCATTAATGACCATAAAAAATATCCCCTTACTTTAACACCTTCTGAAACAGCCTTATGAAGTTCAGACAAATATGCTTTTAAAAATTTTATTCTATCCGGATCATGTACCTTATTATCAGCATCAGGCTTATCATCAAATGAAGCCCCGTTCTCAGTTATATAAATCTCCTTTGAAAAATATATATCTGAAACCATTTTTACTCCCCAAAATAATGCATCACTATTAATAGGCCACCCCATTAATGTTCTCGGATAATCAGAAGGATATTCTACATTTTCAAAATCATTAGTTTCTTGATTTAATCTAATTAATTTTGCAGAATATATATTAAGTCCTATTACATCAACCGGAGTTGATATAATTTCCATATCATTTTCCAGAATTTCAGGAGAATTATTTCCCCATAATTTCAGTAAACTTTCAGGATATTCTCCAAGATACAACGGAGCGAAAATAGGGTCATTATCAATCCTGAAAATTCGTTCAATATTTTCCTTTTGTGCAGTAAAATCATCAGCAGGCACTGAAACTTCAGGTGCATGAGCAATACCTACTTTTGATTCGGGATTCAACTCTTTTATTATTCTAACAGCATTTCCGTGTGCAACAAGAACATTATGTCGTATCTGATTAAGTTCTTTTAATCCGTAATTTTTCCCTGGGGCATGAACATCAACAGGTGAAACATGACCGTATCCTATAAGCACAAACATTTTTATCTCATTAAAAGTAAACCAGTGTTTTACTCTGTCCTTTAATGTATCAACAATAACATTAACATAATCATTATAATACTTTCCGGTATCTCTATTAAGCCAACCGCCGTTATCTTCCAGCACCTGCGGCAAATCCCAATGATATAAAGTAATAAACGGTTCAATATTATTTCCCACCAATTCGTCAACAAGTCTGTTATAAAAATCAATGCCTTTCTGATTAATCTTACTTTTTCCGTCGGAAAATATTCTTGGCCAGGCAGTTGAAAACCTATAAGCCTTTATTCCTAAATTTTTCATTATTGCAACATCTTCTTTATATCTGTGATAATGATCACACGCAACATCGCCATTATGATTTTTATATATGTTGCCTTCTATATGTGAAAATCTGTCCCATATAGACTCGCATCTGCCGTCTTCATTATACGCACCTTCAACCTGATATGCTGCTGTAGCAGTACCCCATATAAAATTATTGCCGAACATTAAACTGTTAATATTCATATTATATCCTCCTGTATACATTCCACATCAAAATTCCCTCTATTTAATAAAATATTTTTCCGAAATCAAGTTTTTTTATTAAATCTGTATTGAAGTTTAAAAGAATAAGTTATAGCGAAGTTATAAACCAAAACTCATATTCATATACACTTTATAATTATTCATATTATCCGCATCAGCTCTGACACCAATATTTAACCCTATGTCAATTTTATAATATACATAGAAATCCAGTTTTGTTTCTGCCCCGACAAATTTATAAAATAAAAGATTATTAATATCTTCATACCCAGCAAAGCTGTTAAAATATAATTTTAAACTTATATTTCTAAAAAATAAAGGCATATTTAATATACCATTTTCAACCCATATTACAGGCAGCAAATATTCTGCTTTAAAATCAAAATAATTACTATTTATAAAATAAATTGCACTATAAACTCCGTCAACATATACTGTAAAATCAGAAAAAAATAATTTTCTACCGAGCATAGACATACCGACAAAAGATACAGAAGAATCTCCTATATTATTACCGCCTGATGCTTTTAAAGTTAAAACATTATGCCGGAATAAAGGAATATTCTTTTTAACAGAATACGACAATAGATTTCCGTTCACATAAGAGCCTATAGCCTTATTATAAAGATAAAATTTAAGGTTCAAATCCCAGCCTTTCTCATATGCTATAGAATACATATACCGCTTCTCATTATTAAAATTAAATCCGGAATACAGATAAAAAGAACTATATGAGAAATCATGGGTGGTTGAATCATCGTCGAAAACTATATGAAAATTTTTCTGATAATAGAAACCGCCTGTATATAGCCTCAAATTATTTTCAGAGTGTTTAATATTATACTCTATTTCAAACTTCAAATCGTCTTCTTTACTAAAAACCGTATCATACCATCTGCTTGCACCGATACGGTAAATCCATCTGTTATTAAAATACGATTTATAAACACCGCTTACATTAACAAAATTATTTAACGGTGAATATAGAATCATACTCTGAAAAGTATTACGAAACATAATATCAGTAGAATAAAAAAGCGCGCCGAACAGCAAATCACCGGTACTGTTATCTATAGAATAATCAGAGTACATAAGAGGCAGAAAAAGTATATTTTTAAATAAACTTCCTAAATATGAAAAATTTTCTATTTCCCCTTTATATTCTCCGTTATAATCTGTTTTGATATTGCTGTCATCTGTTTTATAAAAATTAAATAATGTATTTGTAAATTTAGAATTAGTATCAATTTTAACCAACTTTGTTTTAACCAATTGATAACCACGAGAGGAGTAATAAGAAATATAAGCAGTATCATTTACCACAACATAATCCGATAATCCTGTTATAAGATTACTAAGCCGATAAATATAATTGTTATCGATTATATATATATTAAAAATATTGTTATAAGCAGCAATAAAATAAACTTTATTATTAAATTTTTTCAGATCAAACTCCACTCCGGAATTTTTTGTAATTCTGTCTATGCTGTTTCTTTTTAAATCAAATCTATATACATCAATAAAATCACCCTCTTTTTTCCCGATAAAAAAAACAGAATCATTTTCTACAACTAAATTATCAACCATTTTAAAATCATTAAATGTAAAGATTATATCTTTTTTAGAAGAAATTAAATTATATTTTTTAAGCACAGGGATATTATTATCTTCAGTAATATAATAAACCATATCGGACTCAATGCAAAAAGTTCTTATATCATCTAACTCTTCAAACTTTTTAACTTTTTTTGTTTTTAAATCATACTGAAACAGTGAAGCAAATACATAAGAATTATCTCTAACAGTATATGCAGCAAAGAACAAGGAATCATTATACGGGGATATATCGGAAATAAGCATATCCGGAATCAAGGTTTTAATCTTCTGCGAACTCAAATTAAAACTATAAAGTCCATGGCCTTTATGGGGGGAATTACCGCTAAAATATATTTTATTTTTATAAAAGAATGAATCATAAATGTTCCAGAATCTTTCATTAAAACCTATATTCTGTATAGAAGAAGTTGTGCCGAGTTTTACAATATCTTTTTTATACTTCTTTTTTATCATTTTTATCCACTGATTATAAGTATCATAATAGCCGATATTATTATAACCTGCAAAAATAGAGTTTAGGGGAAAGCAAGACACGCATGATTTAGCACAACTGTCAAAATTATTATCATGGAGCATACTGAAATAAGGGGAGAAACAACCGCTATTATCATTATAAGAAGATAAAATTTTATCAAGAGAGAATTTTCTAATGAGATAGAAATGGAAAGCACCGCCCCAGATATAAGGTCCGTCGCCATTAGGAATTTTATTTGCAAAAACTGAAATCTCATCAATTGAAGGTGTATTATTTTCATAAACAGCAGTTCTAAGAACCATATCTGTATAACTGCCCTTTGCCCTGCCCATTGGAGTTAGAAAACTTTCTATTCCTACAGCAAGCCCCTCAAGCGATGATATGGGTAAAAGTAAATTCGGGGACACATATCTCATTCCAATACTTTTAAATAAATAATAAATATCTCGAGTCTGATTAAGATGCAGTATGTGTGTATACTCGTGAACAATTAATTCTTCAGTCCAATGATAAAAATTCAGCATAGAACTCTCTATGCGCGCAGAAGGATAGGTATCATATAAAAGTATAATGTTATCCGGGAGTATTGTTGCCATTCCGTTTGCTATAGAAGTATTATTCAGCAACATCATATAAGTATGAATATTTCTGTCTATTTTAAACCTGACAAATAATTTATTATGAACAGATTCCGCTATATTTAAAATCTTTTCTGCTTTGTTTTTATCTTCCTTATTGAAAATAATAGTAAAATGCTCAGAGCTCATAGAAAAATATTTTTTATCATAGGGGATATCGGCTGTATATGCAAATTGTATAAAAATACTAAATATAGAAATCAATAACAAAAAAAATTTCACTCAGCACCTCTTTTATAACATTATCTTTTTCAATGCTCGTTGAAAAACAATATCGGAATAAAACTTTGAATATAATTCTTTACTTTTCAGTCCCATCTTATTTCTTAAACTTTTATCATTAACCAGGCGCAATATATAACCGGCAAGTAATTTATAATTTTTAACCGGTATTTTAAAACCATTAACATTATGCTTAATAATTTCTCCAATAACATTAACATTAGTACCCACAATTGGTTTTCCAAGATACATATATTCAAGGCCTACGCGTGATATTGTTTCAGAAGCAATTGAAGTAATTACACCTATATCAAAGGCATTAATTATATCCGGTATATCATCAACAATTTCAAGAAATGTAAAATAACTTAAAATATTATTTTTTGCTGCAAGTTTTTTTAATTCCTTTATTTTAATAACCTCTTCTTTTCCTGCGAGGATAAAATGAACTTTTTTAACCTGTTTTATAATTTCTTCAGCAGCAGCAAAAAAGGTATATTGATCTTTTACAATATCATATCTGCCAGCCATACCGATTATAATTTTATTACGCGGGATATTATATTTTTTTAAAACTTCTTTTTTGCCTTTCTTTATTTTAAAATTATCTTCATCTACACTCCCATATATAACAGAAATTTTATTCTGAAAATTTTTAAAGAAATCATTATTTATTCTCAAAATACTTTTAGATGTAAGAATTATGGAATCTGCTGTTCTGTAAATTAATTTGGAAAGGAAATTATTTTTAATTTTTCGCTGATCACCTCGAGTTATAACAAATTTAAAATTACGGAATAGTTTAGCCAAAGCGCTGAAAGTATGGTCTTCAGACCGATTTGCGTTTATAACTGTAATATTATTGTTTTTAACAAACCTTAGCATTCTAAAGAAATCATACAAAAGCGAAAAAATATTATATC
>CAYQNP010000143.1:0-13621 GCA_964418785.1 uncultured Spirochaetia bacterium
GAAGTTCAGGATTATTATAGACAAAGATAGATATAGAGGTAGATAAAATATTATTCTTTCCGTGGGTATTGATATAAAAACAGATAAAGTGTATAAAAGCAGGGCAAAGTAAGGGAATTAAACATATCTAAGATGATATTAATTGATGAGAGACTGCTTTTGGGGAGATAAACCAGGGACTAAAAGTATATAAAGTATTGCACCGTCCCTGACATATGGGCATGTGTGGATATGAAGGGTGTTATAAAGTATATAGAGTTTATAGAGTTGTGCACCGTCCCCATTTCTACATTTTTTATGTGGTGCTTGAGGAGAAGGCAGGAAAAAAACAAAAAATACTTGCTTTTCTAAAAATAAATATTATTTTTTTATAACTAAATTTTGGAAAAGGAGACTTGGTATGTATAAGATAGCAGTAATACCGGGAGACGGAACCGGTCCTGAAGTCATTAATGAAGGGCTGAAAGTATTAAATGCAGTAGCTGAAAAAAAAGGAATTGAATTTGAATTTAAACATTATGATTTTGGGGGAGAAAGATATCGCAGAACTGGTGAAACTTTACCTGAAAGTGCAATATCAGAATTAAAAGAGTTTGATTCAATTTATCTTGGTGCAATTGGAGATCCTCAGGTTGCTCCGGGCATACTTGAGAAAGGGATATTGTTAAATTTACGGTTTTCTCTTGATTTATATATAAATCTCAGACCTGTAAAACTTTATCCTAATGTATGGACACCTATAAAGGATAAAGGACCGGAAGATATTGATTTTGTTGTTGTTCGTGAAAACACAGAAGGTTTATATATTGGAACAGGCGGATTTTTTAAAAAGGGTACACCTGATGAAATTGCTGTTCAGGAAATGATATCTACACGAAAAGGTGTAGAAAGAGCAATAAGATACGCTTTTGAATATACTCAAAAACGAAATAAAAAGAAAAATTTGACACTTTGCGGGAAAACCAATGTTCTGACATATTCTCTTAATTTATGGGAGAGAACTTTTAATGAAGTTGCAAAAGAGTATCCTGATGTAACTACTGATTATGCGCATGTTGATGCAACTACAATGTGGATGGTAAAAAATCCTGAATGGTTTGATGTTATTGTTACGACAAATCTTTTCGGTGATATAATTACAGATCTTGGAGCAATGATACAGGGAGGAATGGGAGTAGCAGCCGGCGGTAATTTAAATCCTGATAAAAAAATAGGTATGTTTGAGCCTATAGGCGGTTCTGCTCCTAAGTATACAGGTAAAAATGTTATAAATCCGATTGCAGCTATAATGGCAGGGCAAATGATGCTTGATTTTATTGGTGAAACAGAGGCTGCTGCTCTGGTTGAAGAGGCTGCTATGGATACAATCGCAAAAATGGATTCTATGTCTGCCGGAAAAATGGGTATGACCACTACTGAAGTCGGCGACAGTGTTGTTAATTATATTAAAAATAAATAGTTTTGAAGGAGTGATATTGTATGGAAAAATATAATATAGCAATAGTAGGCGCTACAGGTGCTGTCGGCAGGGAGATGATTAAAACTGTTATTCAGAGAAAATTTCCTTATAAATCAATCAGACTTTTTGCTTCAAGCAGGTCTAAAGGCTTGAAAATTAAAGTGAATGGTGTTGATACAATTGTGGAAGAACTCACAGAAACTTCTTTCGATAATAAAGATATTGATATTGCTCTTTTTTCTGCTGGTGCTTCTACAAGTAAAAAGTATGCACCTCTTGCTGCTAAAAACGGTACAGTTGTTGTTGATAATAGTAGTGCTTTTAGAATGGACGATGAAGTTCCTCTGGTTGTTCCTGAAGTTAATCCGCACCATCTTAAAAATCATAAAAATATCATTGCAAATCCGAACTGTTCTACTATACAGATGGTGGTTGCTTTGAAACCTATTCATGATGCTGCTAAAATACGCAGAGTTGTGGTAAGTACTTTTCAGGCTGTTTCCGGTGCAGGATTAAAAGCTATGGCGGAACTCAGATCTCAGGTTGAGAATTATTTGAAAAATGAAGAATTGACTATTGAGAAATTTCCGTACCAGATAGCATTTAATGTAATTCCGCAAATCGGAGATTTTTTGGATGACGGTTATACTAAAGAAGAAGAAAAAATGGTTAATGAAACCAAAAAGATTATGGGAGATGATTCTATAGAAGTTTCAGCAACTACTGTTAGAGTACCTGTTTTTATAGGGCATAGTGAGTCTGTAAATGTTGAAACTGAAAAGAAAATAACAAGAAAGGATGCTATAAATCTTTTGAAAAAAGCACCCGGTATTAAAGTTATTGATGATATAAAAAAGAATAAGTATCCTATTCCTATTGATTGTGACGGCACAGACGATGTATTTGTTGGTAGAATCAGAGAAGATAATACGGTTAAATACGGATTAAATATGTGGGTAGTTGCTGATAATTTGCGTAAAGGTGCTGCTTTAAATGCTGTTCAAATAGCTGAGGTGCTTGTTAAAGATAAATTACTTTAGTGTAGTGTTTTTAATAGCCATAAAATCT
The DNA here is from genome assembly GCA_964418785.1 of uncultured Spirochaetia bacterium. GTDB lineage: Bacteria > Spirochaetota > JAHITG01 > JAHITG01 > CAYQNP01 > CAYQNP01. The sequence continues at coordinate 2,528 of CAYQNP010000143.1, forward strand.
GAAAATTGCAGATAGAGTTATAAAAATTTAGAGAGTTGTAATAAAAAGGAATTACTTGAAAAGTTTCCTTAAAAAAATATAAAATAAAGGAGGATTTTATGGCTGTAGTAACACCTGAGAACATTAGAAATATCGCTTTAATAGGACATAGCTCTTCGGGGAAAACAACATTAGCAGATGCCCTGCTGTTCACTACAAAAGTTTCTAAACGACATGGTAAAGTGGATGATGGAACTTCTGTTTTTGATTATTCTGATGAGGAAATTGAAAGAAAAATTTCTATATCTTCTGCTATTGCTCAATTTGAGTTTAGAAATAAGAAAATAAATTTAATAGATACTCCGGGATATGTTGATTTTATAGGTGAACCGCTTTCTGTATTAAGGGCTGTTGATATTGCAGTTGCTGTTATTGACGGGGTGGAAGGTGTTCAGTTTAACACTATAAAATTGTTAAATATTGCAGATAAAGACGAACTTTCAAAAATAATATTCGTTAACAAACTTGATAAAGAAAATACTCAGTTCGATCTGATAATTGAAAATATAAAATCTATTCTTAAAACAGGGGTTATGCCTCTGACAATACCCATAATTGAAGATAAAGAATTACACGGCGTTATAAATATTTTTGAAAATAAGGCTTATTATTTAAAACCTGATGAAACTATTGAAGCAAAAGAGATTCCTGATTCAATGAAACAGATTGCTGAAGATTATAGAATAAAAATGATAGAAGCAATTGCTGAAACAGATGATAAATTAATAGAGAAATATTTTGATGAAGGTACTCTTTCAGAGGAAGAAATTCATAAAGGATTTATAGAAGGTTTACGGAGCGGGAAGTTAACACCTGTTTTTGCAGGCTCTGCTCTGCATAATGTAGGAGTATTCTCTTTAATAGATTTTATCGTTGAATCAACACCGTCACCTACAGAACGAGAACCTGTTACTGCTGTAAAAATTGATGATAACAGTGAAGTTAAGTGTGTGGGAAATCCTGATAATAAATTAAAAGCATTTGTTTTTAAAACTTTAACAGAGCAGCATATTGGAGAATTAAATTTTGTGAGAGTATTTTCCGGTACTTTAAATTATGGGGATGAGGTTTATAATGCCAATAAAGATATTACAGAGAAGATAGGGCAGATTTATAATTTTGTTGGAAAAGATAAGAAAGAAGTTAAAGAAGCAATAGCGGGTGATATTTGTGTTCTTGTAAAACTGAAAAATACTTCTATCAGTGATACTCTCTGTTCTGCAGATGAAAAGGTTAAATTTCCTGAAATCAAATTTCCTGAACCATTAATGCATATAGCCATTGCTCCGCAATCTAAGAATGATGAAGATAAACTCAGTTCAGCTTTACACAAACTTCTTGGTGCGGATCCGACTATTCATGTTAGGATTGATCCTGAGTTAAAACAGACAATAGTAAGCGGTATGGGTGAGATTCAACTTGATATTTTTGTATCTAATTTAAAAAACAAATATAATGTAAACATAGAGATAGAGAAGCCTAAAGTTCCGTATAGAGAAACGATCAAAAAATCAGCAAAAGCTCAGGGTAAATATAAGAAGCAGACAGGCGGTAGAGGACAGTATGGAGATTGCTGGATACAGATAGATCCGCTGCCGTTAGATGCAGAGAATGATTTTGAATTTGTGAATAATATTGTGGGCGGTGCTATTCCGGGAAAGTATATTCCGTCTGTTGAAAAGGGAATAAAGGAAGCAATGGCAAAAGGCATTCTTGCAGGTTATCCTATTATAAAAGTAAAAGCTACTCTGTATGACGGTTCTTACCACTCTGTTGATTCTTCGGATATTGCTTTTCAAATAGCAGGCTCTATGGCTTTTAAAAATGCTGCTGCGAATGCTGCACTTACACTGCTTGAGCCTATTATGAAATTGAGAATCTATGTTCCTGAAAAATATATGGGCGATGTTATGAGCGATTTAAACAGCCGAAGAGGTAAAATAATAGGAATGGAAGATGAAGGCGGTTTAAAAGTTATTAATACGTATGTGCCGCAGGCTGAACTTTATAAATATATTAATCAATTAAAATCTATTACTCAGGGAAGCGGTACTTATGAACGGGAATTTTCGCATTATGAGGAAGTACCTCATGACATAAGCGAAAAAATAATCGCTGAGTCTAAACAAAACGAGGAATAGAATAATTAAAAATTAAATTGTTTTATTGCCTTTTTAAGTTCTGCAGCAACATTTATAGCATTTTGTGCCCTATTTACAGTTTCAGAGAATGCATTTGTAGTCTGGTAGGTAATATTGGTAATATATTGCATTGTAGTTGATATTTGTTCTGAAGTTGATGCCTGTTCGTTTGTTGCAGAAGTTATTTCTGCAATGTAGGATGCTGTCTTTTTTATCTCTGTCTTTATCTCTTCAAAGTATTGTCTTATATTAGATATCGCTTGCATTCCTGTTTCTGTTACAGAAAAAACTTGATTTATAGATTGAACTGAAAGATTGACTTGTTCAAGTAAAGTTTGTACTATAGTACTTATTTCATTTACAGAATTTGAAACTTCATGTGATAATTTGCCCACTTCATCGGCAACAACTGCAAAACCCTTTCCGTGTTCACCTGCTCTCGCTGCTTCGATAGCTGCATTAAGTGCAAGAAGATTTGTTTGTTCCGCTATGGTAGATATTACGCCTGTTATTTTAGTTATTGCCATACTCGCGTTTTCTAAATCTTTAATTTTCGATACAGAAGTTTCCATAGAGTCCTTTATATTATTAAAACTCTCAAGTATCTCTTGTATAGTTTTTGTTCCTTCTAAAGTAGTATTTACACTATTATTTGCTAATTCGTCTGTTTTAATTGCATTTTGGGCAATTTGGTCTATAGAAGTAGAAAATTCAGTAATAGCAGAAGATGCTTCCTCTATTTGGTTTAACTGAGTTTTAATTTCTTCTGACATACTTATTGCTGAATTTAATATGTCGTTAGAGGTTTGATTAACTTTGTCAGCAGCAGTTTCAATACTGGAAATAAGATTTCTCAAGTTCTGAACCATTTTTGAAAAGGCTGACTCTAATACTCTATTTTCTGATTTTTGTTCAGTATTTAAGTCTATTGTAAGATCACCATTGGCAATTTGGTTTGCTTTATTTGCAAGGCTGGACAGGTTTTGTATCATTTTTGCAAATGCATCCCCGAGATCTCCTGTTATTTTGTTTTGTAATTCAGGTGCATTAAGCATGTCATTTGCTATAAGTTCAGCATGCTGTATTGTCTGTTTTAAATTTATAAGTAATATATTGGTTGCATCTTTTATTTCATCCAGCTGGTCAGTAATTATATATTTAGAAACTTCACATTTACGACAAAAATTTATTTTCTCTTCCCATATTTGAAAGTTATGTCCCTCTCTCCATGCCTGGTCACTTAACCAGCATGGTGTAGTAGATGCTTTTTGGTATAAAGGACAAGTTGTATTTTTGCAGTTTTTTATTTCCCAACAATTAAATTTATCAAATAATAATGGTTCTGTATTTTTTATTTCTCCGTTAGCTATTTGAGTTATCTTCTTTGTAATTTTTGAGATGGAGTCTTTGATATTCGTAATTATTTTAGAGCTGGAAGACATTGTTAATTTTAGTATTACAGAGGGAATAATTATTAATAAAAAAATTATTATAATATAGATTTTATTTATTCGTTTATCAATAGAATGCATTGAGTCTTTTTTTATTTGGTATAATTTTTCTAATTCTGTTATAGCAGGATCACCTGCTTCATAATCCATCTCTTCCATCAGGTCAGCAGCTTTTTTATTTATGTGTTTAAGTTTAACTTTAAAAATATTGTTTGCTTTTTCTTTTATTTTCTGAACAAGATATTTGATATTTTTAATTTTTTTTATTTCTTCAGGGGAAGTACAAATTTTTTCAGCTTTATTTATATCCGTCATTACATCTTTATATAATTGTGTAAATTCATTTACAAATTCTTTATCTCCTGTGATTATATAATCATTTCCCGGCATTAATAGTCGCCATACTTTATATTGTAATTCGCTGATTAACCGTACCTCCATTGCTTTATTAAAAAGTTGTTTTTTAGCAACACCTGAATAGAAAAAAGTAATAATTGCAATCGCACCCAATATGAAGGTGCCTAAAGCCATGAAATAATATGCTTTTCGTAGTTTTTCTTCAAATGATAGATGATTCTTTTTCATTTTATACCTCTTTAATAATTGGTTCATTTATATAGGTTTATAGAAAACTAATTGTTAATAATTGTTAATAATAATGATAAATTGTATTTTTTTAAATTTAATAACCGCGCCTGTATTGAAAAATATTTGTTTTTATACCAATAGATATATGTTAATAAAAGTTTTTTTTTCTGATAGAGATAAAAGTAAGAATAAATAAAGAACAAAGAAATAGAAAAAATTTTAACTTTCATTTTTCCTTTAGTTTAATGATTAAATTATGTTAATAATTTAAAATGTTTAATTTAATTGTCAATAAAAATCTGTTTAATTATTTGTATCTTTTTTGATAATATGTTTAAAAATTTAAAAGCAAAAGCGCATTTTTGTAGAATATTTTTTCTTTTAGTTCTTGAGGCAGGGTGGTGTGCTGTAGCAGTTGTACATCTTCAGCAACATTGCTCCAGGGAGAATCTGTTCCGAACAGAATTTTATCGTGGGAGTGCTTTTCAATAATTTTTTTAAATATACTTTCCCCTTGAAGTTTTAAAACAAATGATGTTTCAATGTATATATTTTCGCCTGCTATATTATGAAAGACTTCGTCCCATTCTTTGTATGCTCCGAAGTGACCGAGTATTATTTTCTCGCCTGCAAAATTTTTTATAACTTTCTTTATGCGTACTGCAGATGCATTATCTTTTCCGGGAAACCCGTCGTCTTTACCTGCATGAAAAAGTATTATAAAGCCTTTTTTTAGAATTGCTTCATAGAACGGGAATACCTTCTCATCGTCAATGAAAAAATCTTGATAATGAGGATGCAGTTTTACTCCTTTAATGTTATTATCTTTTGCTTTGTCGAGAATATTTCGGAAATTTTTGTCTTCCGGGTGTACTGAAATAAACGGCACGATTCTATCAGATGCAATTTCTAATGACCAGTTAAGTATATTTTCTGCCTGGTCAGGTTTGGTTGCTATGGATTGTATCCAGGACTGATATACATTGCTTTTATCCATAGATTCAAGAAGCCCTGCTATTGTTCCGTTGTGATACGGGGTTGCATATGCGTTCTCTGAAAGTGCTGTAATAGCTTTTTCAGCAAGAAAATCCGGAAATGCATGTGTATGTACATCTATAATTTTCATAAGTATTTTTTTAAAACCTCCGGTATTGAAAAACTTCCGTCTTTATTCTGAAAGTTTTCAAGAATAGCAAGGAAAGTTCTGCCCACTGCTAATCCTGAACCGTTTAAAGTATGTACAAATTCGGTCTTTTTTGTCTCTTTATTTCTGTATCTTATATTTGCGCGTCGTGCCTGAAAATCAAGACAATTGCTGCAGGATGATATCTCCCTGTATTCGTTCATCCCGGGAAGCCATACTTCAATATCGTATGTTTTGGAAGAAGAAAAACCTGTATCTCCTGTTGATAAAAGAACAACTCGATAATGTATGCCTAACAATTGTAAGATTTTTTCTGCTTCTGCTGTTAGTTTTTCAAGTTCTTTGTTTGAATCTTCCGGTTTTACTAATTTTACAAGTTCTACTTTATTAAACTGGTGTAGTCGAATTAATCCGCGGGTGTCTTTTCCCCAACTGCCTGCTTCTGAACGAAAACAAGGTGTATATGCTGTATAATAAAGTGGTAACTGTTCTTCATTTAATATCTCGTTGCTATGGATGTTTGTAAGCGGAACTTCTGCTGTTGGAATGAGATAGTAATCGTTATTTTCTATTTTAAACAGATCTTCCTTAAATTTTGGTAATTGTCCTGTACCTGTCATTGTTTTTGTATTAACTAAAAAAGGAGGAATAAATTCTGTATAATTGTGCTGGTTTGTATGTATATCAAGCATAAAGTTTATCAGTGCTCGTTCTAATTTTGCTCCTTCTCCTTTATATAGAACAAAGCGCGAACCTGATAATTTGGTGCCTCGTTTAAAGTCTATTAAATCGTTCTTTTCTGCTATTTCCCAATGAGGCAATGGTTTAAAATCAAATTCAGGTTTCTTTCCCCAGTAACGAATAACTTTGTTCGCTGTTTCGTCTTTCCCTATAGGAGCATCTTCCTGCATTATGTTCGGTATGTTTAATAAAATAGAATTTATATTATCATTTATTGCTCTTAATTCTTCTTCTGTTTTTTTTATTTCATTACTGATTTCTTTCATTTCTTTAGTAATAGACGAGATGTCCTGTCCTGAACTTTTAAGTTTGCCGATCTCTTTAGATTTTTTATTTACAAAATTTCTCTTGTCTTCAATTTCTCTGATTAATGGTGCTCTTTTGTCGTATAATTCTATCACTTTATCAATGTCTGTAATAAGGTCTTCTTGATTCCGTTTTTTTAAATTCTCTTTTATCTCTTCACGGTTGTTATAGATATATTTTATATCAAGCATAAAGTCATACTCCTTTTTATTAAGTATTTAAGAAGTATGCAGAATATAATTTTATTGTCAAGAAATATTTATTTTAGGGACGGAGGATGTTTCTAAGTTATTGAATAAAGCCGTTGTTAGCTTCGTACCAGTCTATAAATTTTACTATTCCTGAGGCTATTGAATTTGCTATATATGTCTGATATTTATCGCTTCTTAAAAGTTTTTCTTCCTTTCTGTTTGTTACAAAGCCTATTTCTGTTAAGATAGCCGGCATAAAACTTCCTTCAAGTACATAAAACAGTGCTTTTTTGATTCCCCTGATTTTAGTTTTCGCCGGCAGGTTCTTTCTGTATCCGTTGTTTACAAATTTTGCAAGTTCTATACTTTCGCGAATGTATTCATAACTGAGCATAGTGGAAAGGATTTTGCTTACAGAGTCTACTTTTTTTGTTGAGGTTTCAATAATTCCGTTTTCCATAGCAGCAACTGCACGGGCTTCGTCGTCACTTGCAACAGGGCTTAATACAAAAGTCTCTATTCCGTTTGATTTCTTTCTTATAGATGCATTTGCGTGTATGCTGATAAATACACCGGCTTTATTTTTTCCTACATATTTATTTGCAATATCCGCTCGTTTTTTTAAGGATATAAAAACATCTTTATCACGCGTCATTACAATTTTAATATTTTTTCTTTTTAATTTTGATTTTAATATATTTCGTACTTTTTTTGCCACTTTTAAAACAACATCTTTCTCCCGCAGTCCTTTTTGTCCTATTGCTCCGGGATCCTTTCCTCCGTGACCGGGATCAAGTATAATTACACTTATTTTGCTTAAATTGCCGTTGGTTGTTTTTCTTGCATACTCTTTATGTTTTCTTCCTTTATTTATGACTGTTTCTTTTTTCTTGTTTTGAACAATTATTTCTTTATTCTTCTCCTGTTCTTTTTTTATATTTTTTTCTTCTTTATATAGCGTAAGTACATTGTTCCTGATATTATAATCGTAATCATCAGTCTGCCATGTAAGTAATAGACGCAGCATTTCATCAGGTACATATATTATACCGTTTTTTCTGATAGGGGGGCTGTTTAAGTGCTTTATCCTGCGGTTTACATATATATCTTTTTCGTCTATAATAAATGTTAAATAGTTTGAGTCCTTACGGATTATGAATTTTCCGCTGTACATATCCCATTTGCGTTCAATGTGCAGTATATTTATTATTTTATACAGCGGATAATATTGATTTTCATTGATAAATGTGCCTTCTATATCCCAATTTTCTGCTAATAAAAATTTATAATTTATCGATAGTAATAAAAAAAGCAGAATAAGTTTGCACAATCTTTTCATTTTTACCTCTTCCTTGAGTCTTGTTTTGCCGCCTTCCGTGGCGGTGGTTATATTTTATATATCGGTGCAGAAATAGCCTATCTTTAAACATTTGTTATTTCTGTTCTATATTTTTTTTCATTTACAGGCGGAAGATTTATGTTTAATTGTAATTGAACATCATTAAGATTTTCCTTTGTTAAAAAATCGATTTTACTATCTTTTTTTGCCATAATCATTAAAATCATATATTTTAACGGAATATCATTTAATATTATATCTACTTCATTTTCCAGAAATTTATTATTGCGGGAATCATATATGGCAATGCTCTTTATATCATCTTTTGTAAGCAAATCTTCCTTCCCCTCGAATATTGTAAAGAGCTGTTTATCTCTGATATCTACTATATTTCGGGATATAATAAAGTCGTCCGAATTTAGCAGTTTCTGTAATTTAGATTGAATCTCCTCTTTTGACAGTATGTTTTCATTGTCTATAAGTTTATATATGTATTGTTCGTCTTCATATATTTTTTTATATTTGAAATCGTGATAATCTATAATTTTTATCCACTCATTGCCTATTTTATTTTTTTTCTTATTTTTTTCTGTAGCCCATTCTCGCATCTTTGTATTCAGGCTGAAATCGTCAATAAGTAATAATTTTTTATAATTATCAAATATATTGCCGAGTTTGAAAATTTCAAATATTTCAGGCAGTAAATCCGAAAACGAAGCTTCTATTATTCTTTTCTTTTCATTAAAATATACATTCTTAAACATATTAAATCTTATTGTGAGAAAGGCCCTTAATACGAATAGAGCAGAGCTGTTTAGTGTTATACCTCGTTTGGTAATAAAAATATTGTCGAATAATAATCTGTAATTTATTTCGCCGATCTCTTTTAAACCTGTAAAATACTTATCTCTAAGCAAAAAATCTATTGTATCTGCGCTGAAAATACCGAACATAATTTTTGAAAAAATAACTTCCCAGAATTCATACTGTTCAAAGTTTGCAGGAAATTTTACGAATTTTATAATGTTTTCAGGTTCAATAGTCTCGTCGAAATATCCGTGAGGTGAGCTTTTTATAGTTCTTATTATGTCGCCCAATTCTTCGGTTATTATTTTTGTTGAAATATCTTCGTGTGTTTTTTTGAAGTATTTATATGTATATATATCGTCAATCATATGCCCGAAAGGCATATGTCCTATATCATGTAGGAGCCCTGCAAGTCTGAATATTTCCACAACATAATTTTTAGACGGTATATTTTCATGAGGAAAAACTTTTTTAAAGTAATCGTATATTTTATTGGCAAGTTCACCGGCAAGATGCATTGCGCCGAGTGAATGCAGAAATCGTGTGTGAACAGCGTTCGGAAAAACCAGCCAGCTGGTCTGGAGCTGCAGAATCCGTCTAAGCCGCTGAAACCACGGGTTATCTATTATTTTCCGTTCTTCATTTGTAAAAAATATGTAGTCATATATTACATCGCGTATCCAGTTTATCTTATGTATCATATAAAAAGTATATATTATAATATTCTTTTTTCAAGTTTTTTCATAGGGACGGAGGGTGACTTTATGATTTTTGTTGTTGTCCGGGCTTTAAGAAATACAGAATTTGCAGAGATATTATTTTGTAATGATTATAAAAATATATAATTTGATTAATATAAGGCATTATAATATAGTGGTTTGATTGTGAAAAGCAAAAATAAAATAAAATTGTTTTTTCCGGATAGAGAAAAATTTTTTTTATTATAATTCTTTATATATAATAAAATATAAATTGTGGAAAAAAAAATCTTGCCATAGAAAAAAAATCTGTTATTTTGGCATAAAAATGAATATTTCTATAAAAAAGATAAAGGTTAGGAAAAGAATAAGAAAGGAGATGGGTGATTTGTCCAATTTGGTTGAAAGTATTAAAGCAAACGGATTATTAAATCCTATAATAATAAACGACAAATATGAACTTTTAGCAGGATATAGAAGGTTACGCGCTGTAAAACGGTTGGGATGGAAAACAGTAGAAGTAAAAATAGTTAATGTAAAGGATAAATTGAGCAAACTTAATATTGAATTAGATGAGAATATGTCTCGAAAAGATTTTACACCAATGGAATTGCAGCAGGGATTAAATTTAAAACACGAACTTCAAAGATTGGAAAAGATGAGTCCTATTAAACGATTTTTTTACAGATTAATTAAAGGCATAATGGGATTTTTCTATAGAATTTTAAATATAGAGGAGTATTAATTATGGGTATAAGAAAAGATGAATTAAACCCTCTTAAGTTAGGGCTTATATTGTTTATAATTGCAGGTCTTTCGGGTTTTTTACTTTCATATGTATATAGTATCACACAGCCGGTAATAGATAAAAATGACCAGATAAAAGAGCAGAACAATTTAAAAATATTGATGCCGGAATTAAACAGTTTTAAAAAAGAAGGAAATTATTATGTAGTTTATAATGATAAAAAAGAAATAATAGGATATGTTTTTAAGTCTGCAGCAAAAGGTTATGGCGGACTGGTTGCTTGCAATGTTGGCATAAATAAAGAAGGGAAAGTTACAGGCGTTATAGTTGTATCGCATTCTGAGACTCCCGGTTTAGGCTCAAAGATAGAAGAAGTAAAAGACGGAGAAACAGAGCCTTATTATCTTGCTCAGTATAAGGACAAAAGTGAGAACGAAATTAATTTTGAAAATATAGAAGCAATATCCGGAGCAACTATATCTTCAAGAGCTGTTTTAAATGCAGTAAAAAATGCCTTTGCAGAATTTGATAAAATAGAAAAATAAAAGGAAAGAGATGCGAGAGTATAATTTTAAAGAAATAGAAAGTAAGTGGCTTAAAAAGTGGGAAGAAGAAAAAATATTTAAAACCGAATTTGATGAATCAAAAAAGAAATATTATGTTCTGGTTATGTTTCCTTATCCGTCCGGCAGGATTCATATGGGACATGTCAGAAATTATGTGATTGGAGATTTAATAGCCCGATATAGACGGATGATAGGGAATGCAGTGCTTCATCCTATTGGCTGGGATTCTTTCGGACTTCCTGCTGAAAATGCCGCTATGAAAAAAGGCGTTCATCCTGCAAAATGGACTTATGAAAATATAGATTATATGAAGTCTCAATTAAAAAAAATTGGAA
>CAYQNP010000144.1:0-7259 GCA_964418785.1 uncultured Spirochaetia bacterium
TCACAAAAAATATAAAATGAAAATATTGTTAATCAGTGATAAAATCAGCAATCTTATTTATAATATTAATGTGAAAAATAATAGGATGTTCAACGATATAGATCTTGTGATATCAGCAGGAGATTTACCTTTTTATTATTATGATTTTATAGTATCTAATTTTAATGTGCCGTTATATTTTGTTTTCGGCAATCATGCCAGGCCTGACGATGAGAAGTTTATAAAAGAGAATTCTGCATTTAATAAAATGGGCGGATTTTTCAATCTTGATAACAAAGTTATTAATTATAAGGGACTGTTAATTGCAGGCCTTGAAGGTTCTTTTAAATATAATAACGGAAAGCATCAGTATACTGAATTTGAAATGAAAATGAAAATTTTAAGGCTTTATCCTAAATTAATTTATAATAAAATAAAATACGGCAGGTATCTGGATATCCTTGTAACTCATGCACCGCCGGACGGCATATATCCTACGGGTGATGATATATGTCATAAAGGGTTTGTGGTCTTTAATAAATTTATAAAAAAATTTAAACCAAAGTTTTTGATTCACGGACATATTCATCTTTATGATCGAAATAAAAAACGCATATTTGCAGTAAATTCAACTAAAGTTATAAATGCTTATAAATATCAGATTTTGGAGATTTAATTATGCCTCTTTCCGACGAAAGTATAGAAAAAGAAGCAAATAAAGATTTTGATAAAGCAAGGTTTAAAGCTGATCTGGAAAACATCTTCTCGTTTATAAAAAAAGATAAATCCGAGCTGTTATCTTTTGAAGTTGTTCGTCAGGCATTGAAACCCACAAATCAGTCTTATAAAGGCGTACATGCTATACCTATTAATAAAATAGTAGGGAGTGAAGGACGGTATAAAGATTTTAACAGAAGTTTTCTTCCGAAAATCGATACAATACGGGATAGGTGGAAAAATGTTGATAAGGCACATTATAAAGACATAGAACTGCCACCAATACAGGTGTATAAAATAGGAGATGTATATTTTGTAAAAGACGGGAACCACAGAGTTTCTGTTGCAAAACAACAAGGAAAGAAATTTATTGATGCTTCGGTAATTGAACTTAATATTAAAGTACCGATTGACGAGGATATAGATTATTATAAATTAATTATAAAAAAGGAGTATGTTGAATTTATAGAAAAAACTTCAATTGATAAAATACTTCCTGATGTTAAATTTGAAGTAACAAAACCGGGAAGATATGATATTTTGCTGGAACAAATAAGATTTCACCATTACTTATTGAATACATTATCGGAAAAAGAGATAACATGGGAAGAGGCTGTTAAGAGCTGGTATAAAACTATTTATACTCCGGTAATACAGCTTATACATAAGTACAATATAATGAAACATTTTCCGAAACTTACAGAAACAGACTTATATATATGGATTATAAATCATTGGAATTTTTTAAAAGAGAGATACGATAAAAATATAAATACAGAACAGGCAGCACTCCATCTTAAAGAGCATTTTAGTAATTATCTTTCTTACAGACTTACGAAGTATCTTACCAATAAAATAAAGTCCGTAGGGAATGTACTTAAAAAAGAGAAAAATAAGTAGTTTTATTGTTTGCGAAAATTTGATAAAATAAGTTCTGCTATCAAGAGTAAAAGTGCAACAATTAAGAATATCCGCCATAAAGGCATAGGCTCTGTATTGTTGTAATTTAGATTTTCGTTTTCAGAACTTTTAATAAATTTTATTCCTTTATATATCTTTTTTATTTCAGATGTATCTATGGTTGCTAAATTTGATTCATTGAAGTCATTATTTACAGCGATTCTGGTTCCTGATATTTCATAAATTCCCGGAGCAGTAATAATCCCCGCTTCTATATTTTTATTAATATCCCCGGTAAGGCATTTTACAGTATTATATTTTTCAATGCCTAATAAAGAAGCAATGTCGTCTATTCTCATTCCGCATTTAAAACTGTTTAATAAATTCATATCAATGGGAAGAGCAGTATATTTTACTAACTGCCGGATTAACGGCGGGAAATTCGGGTTGTATACAAGTTCTGTATTCTTGCCGGTTAGTTCAAATAAAAACAGTATAATTTTTCTGTGGTTTCCGGTGATTGAAGTATAGGTATATTCTATAATAGCAGGAAAATTGTTTGAAAATTTTGCTATTATTCTGGTGTTTATGTCGTCGGTATTGGGTTTGAATTGAAAGTATGCTTTTACTTTTATATTCCGCAGTACTTTTAAATTTTTAAATAAATTAAATAAAGGATGTTCAAAATCGATCTGTTCAAGAGTAATATTATTGTTTTCATAACTGTTTTTTCCTATAATTGAGCCGTTTATTATGCCTTTGTCCAGTATATATTTATTAAAAGAGTTGTAATTAAGATTATTCGGTAAAATAAAAATAATATTTTTTTCGTTGTTTATATATTTTTTTATAGTTTTATAATCATTTTCAGAATATTGATTTTTTGCTATAAGCAGCAAATCAGTATCATTTGAATATTTGATTTTATCGGATATTTTTATTTTAATACTTGAACTATTGGAAGGAGATATTATGCTTTTGGGATCTATAGCAGATAAAACATAAAATAAAGAGTTTTTATTTTCGATTGCAGATATGCTGATTTTTTCAGGTACATATAGGAGGAAATAATTCTTATTGTCTTCAGTCAGATTGTCGCCGTCAGTTATTTCTGTAAATCCATATATTAAACCTGTATTATTAATTTTATTCTTGAAATTAATATTAACAGTTTGTTGTGATTTAAGAGATATGCTTTTCTGGTTATACGGATTATTCATAATAAACAGTTTTATTATAAGATTATTACGCAGATTGGAAAAATTTTTAACTTCACAGTTTAAAGTAAAAGAATCGTTTTTAAACAGTAAAGTTTTAGGCAGTATATTTTTTGTTATGGCTGAATTTTTTATATCAGGTGCTTTTATTTTAATAAGCCTGACCGGATATTTTATTCTAAAGTATTTGTTTATGTAGTTGCTGTTTTGATTTTTAAAATTATATGTCTGAAAATCAGAGAGCAAGTATATTGTTCTAATTTTTTTTTCTGAAGTATTTAATACTTTTTCTGCTGTTTGAAGTGCGCGGAAAATATCGGTTTTTATATAAGATATTTTAATTTCATTTATTTTTTGTTTTAAAAGATTTTTATTTTTTATCAAATTTAATGGTATATTTTTTCTTGCATCTGAAGTGATGATAATTGAGAAATCTGTATTTTCTCTGCTCCTGTCTATAATATTATTACATATTTGTTTTTCGTAATTCAATAAAGATTTGCCTTTATAAACGGATGCCATACTCATAGAATTATCTATGACAAATACAATACTCTGTTTTTTTAATGCTGAAAAAGATGAAGTATTATAGATAACAGGATGAGATATGCTTAATACAAGGAATATTATAATTAAGGTTCTTAATATAAGCAGTAGAATTTCTTTTATTTTAAATTTTCTGGATTCATATTTTAAAGCGTTTTTAATAAAAATTATTGTACTGAAATATATGGTTTTAATCTGTTTTTTAAATATTAAATGAAATATAACGGGTATTAAGGCAAAGCCAAGTCCAATCAGAAAAATAGAATTAGTGAAAAACATTATATAAAATTATTTCTGAAAAACTTAAAGTCAACAAATTTATAATTTAAAAATAACATTTTCGCATTAATTAGGTATATAAAACTTGACAAACGAATAAGAAATAATAGATTGATAAATAATTATAATTTATTTAAAGGAAAAGGAGGATTTTTATATTATGGCAGGCGAATTTAGAACAATTGATGGAAACACTGCTGCATCGTATATTGCGTATGCATTCAGCGAAGTTGCAGCTATTTATCCGATAACACCATCATCACCAATGGGGGAAATGGCAGACACATGGTCTGCCCAGGGTGTCAAGAATGTCTTTGGGCAAACTGTTAAGGTGATAGAGATGCAGTCAGAAGGCGGTGCATCCGGTGCTGTTCACGGCTCTTTATCCGGAGGTGCTTTAACTACTACTTTTACTGCTTCTCAAGGGTTATTATTAATGATTCCGAATATGCATAAGATTGCAGGAGAACTTTTACCTACAGTTTTTCATGTATCTGCCCGTTCACTTGCTGCACAGGCTCTTTCTATTTTCGGTGATCATTCAGATGTAATGTCTGTTCGAAATACCGGGTTTGCTTTGCTCGCTTCTTCTTCTATTCAGGAAGTTCACGACCTCGCGATTGTAGCACATCTTGCTACACTAAAGTCTAAAATACCATTTCTTCATTTCTTTGATGGTTTTAGAACTTCGCATGAATTGCAGAAAGTAGAGGTTGTAAGTTATGAAAAATTAGCTGAATTAGTTGAACCTGAATATAAATATATAGAAGATTTTAGAAAACGGGCATTGAGACCGGAAAATCCTGTTGCTAAAGTCGGAGCTGAAAATCCAGATGTATATTTTCAGGGTAGAGAAACTTCGAATAAATATTATGATGCTGTTCCTGCTATTGTTCAGGAATATATGGACAAAGTTTCAAAACTTGTAGGCAGAAAATATCATTTATTTGACTATGTTGGTGCTCCTGATGCAGAAAAAATTATTATTGCAATGGGTTCAGGAAATGAGACTATAGAGGAAACAGTTAATTATCTTGTTTCAAAAGGAGAAAAAGTTGGGGCAATTAAAGTCAGATTATACAGACCGTTCTCTGTAAAAGATTTTGTTGCAGCAATACCGAAAAGTGTTAAAAAAATTGCTGTATTGGATAGAACAAAAGAACCGGGTTCTATAGGAGAACCTCTTTATCTTGATGTTGTTACAGCACTTTACGGCAGTGATATTAAGATTATAGGCGGTAGATACGGTCTTTCTTCAAAAGAGTTTACTCCTACTATGGTTAAGGCTGTATTTGATCATCTTGACGGTGAAGCTTTTCACGGATTTACTGTCGGTATTGAAGATGATGTTACTAATAAATCTATTAAAATTGGAGAAAAAATTGATACAGAACCTAAAGGCGTTGTTCGTTGTAAATTCTGGGGTTATGGTTCTGACGGTACAGTCGGTGCTAATAAAAACTCAATTAAAATTATCGGTGATAATACAGATATGTATGTTCAGGGTTATTTTGAATATGATTCTAAGAAGTCCGGCGGTATCACTATTTCTCATTTGAGATTCGGAAAAGAAAAGATTCAGTCTGAATATCTGCTTGAAAATGTTGATTTTGTTGCTTTGCATAAAGATTCTTATATAGGCAGATATGATATACTTGAAAATATAAAAGAAGGCGGAACTTTCCTTATTAATACTGAATTGCCTAAAGAAGAAGTTTTTAATCATCTTACTGAAGATATGCAGAAAACAATTATAGAGAAAAAATTAAAATTTTACACTATTAATGCAACCCAAATAGCAAAGGAAGTCGGACTTGGCGGAAGGATTAATACTATAATGCAGGTTGCATTCTTTAAACTGGCAAATGTTATTGAAGAAGATAAGGCTATTCAACTTATTAAAGATTATATTAAAAAGACATTTAGCAAGAAGGGAGACGAGATTGTAAAGATGAACTGGGAAGCAGTAGATAAGGCTCTTGCTGCTCTTGAAGAAGTCCCTGTTCCCGATAAGGTTGAAAAATCTTTTAAGGCTCCTTCTCTTGTACCGGAAGATGCAGAAGGTTTTGTAAAAGATGTTATTGAGCCTATTATGCATAATAAAGGAAATACAATTCCTGTATCAAAAATGACAGAAGACGGTACTGTTCCTACAGGGACTATGGCGCTTGAGAAACGAGGAATTGCTATTGAAGTACCTGAATGGAATGCTGCTACTTGTATTCAGTGTAATTTCTGTGCACTTGTTTGTCCGCATGCTGCTATTAGGGCAAAACAGATTGATCCTGAAGATATCAAAGATGCACCGGAAGGATTTGATGTTATAGACAGAAAACCTGCTAACGGATTAAAGTTTAGAATTCAGGTTTATATTGAAGATTGTACAGGATGTGAAGCCTGTGTTGAAGCATGTCCTACTAATCCGAAATCTTTAAAAATGGTACCAATTGAAGAAGCAAGGGAAAAAGGAGAAGATAAGAAAACATTGTACTTTGATAAATTACCGGATGATAAACTTGATGGTGTAAATATTAAACTGCCTACAGGCAGCCAGTTTTTAAAACCGTTATTTGAGTTTAGCGGTGCATGTGCGGGCTGCGGTGAAACTCCTTATGTGAAATTGGTTACTCAGTTGTTCGGTGATAGAATGATTATTGCAAATGCAACAGGATGTTCTTCGATTTACGGCGGAACTTTCCCGACAATACCATATACAAAGAATAAGTATGGTGAAGGTCCTGCATGGGCAAATTCTCTGTTTGAAGATAATGCTGAATACGGTCTTGGTATGCGTCTGGCTGTTGATGCAAATAGAGAACAGTTGCTTGCAAATATTGATGAGATTTTGAAAATCGGTACTACTAAAGAATTAGCAGATGCTTTAAATAAAGCAAAAGAACTCTGGAATAATGTAGAAGATGAAGCAAAAGAGAATGCTCGATATATAAAAAGTATTTTACCTGAAGCATTAAAACAGGCATCAAGTGACAGCGCTAAAAAAGTCTTGAGTAAAATAATAGAACTGCAGGATTATTTTGTTGATAAGAGTATATGGTCAATCGGCGGTGACGGCTGGGCATACGATATAGGCTACGGCGGCCTTGACCATTCACTTGCTGTGAATAAAAATTTGAATGTTCTTGTACTTGATACTGAAGTTTATTCAAATACAGGCGGTCAGGCATCTAAAGCAACTCAGATTTCAGCGCGTGCTAAGTTTGCAGAATCCGGTAAAGAAATAAGCAAGAAAAATCTTGGTTTAATGATGATGAGTTACGGATATATTTATGTCGCTTCTGTTGCAATGGGCGCTAATAAAAATCAGCTTCTTAAAGCATTAATAGAAGCTGAAAGTTATAACGGTCCGTCTATAATTCTTGCTTATTCTCCCTGTATTGCACACGGATTTAATATGAAGGATGCTCAGGCTGAAGAAAAATTGGCTGTTGATACAGGTCTCTGGCCATTGTATCGCTTTGACCCCAGACTTATTAAAGAAGGAAAAAATCCATTGCAGCTCGATAGTAAAAAAGTAACTAAACCTGTTGAAGAATTATTTAAGAAAGAAATAAGATACAATTCTTTAAATAAATTGTTCCCTGATAAAGCAAAAGAATTGTA
>CAYQNP010000145.1:0-6079 GCA_964418785.1 uncultured Spirochaetia bacterium
AAAAAGTAATGTATTAGATGAGGTTCTCACTAAACCGGTAGTGAACCCGTTTGAGACATTCATTATAAAAAATAAACATAATACTAAAAATAATCTTTTCATAACTTTTTACCTTTTATACACTCCTATTTAATAAACAACTTTTCTGTTTTACTTCCTTCAGGAGTATCCACAACAAACAAATAGACTCCTCGCGGGACAATATCTCCGTCATCATTTTTTCCGTCCCATCTTATATAATATACACCTTTTTCTTTATCTTCATCTAATAAAACTTTTAAAAGTCTTCCATAAAGGTCATATATTTCAAGTGTGGTATGACCGCCTTTAGGTACAGCATAAATAAAAGTACCGCCTTCTCCTACTCCTACAGGATTCGGGAATATACGAGTATCAACTTCTGTATCACTCATATTTAAAGAAACGAGTTTAAAATCAACTATATTAGTAGTATTATCCACATAAATAACGGTTTCTTCGCCGACATAACCTGAAGCCTCAACGCTTATACTGTTTTTTAAATTATATACAGGATAAATAAACATACTGTATTCGCCATTATTATCTGTAGTAGCAGATGATTTTCTTCCGAGACCGTCAACAGCAACAACAGAAGCACCGCTAATAGGTTGTCCTGTTTTTTTATTAACAACTGAACCGCGTAAAACAAAAGCATTAATATTTACACGCGCATAAACATTATCTAATCGGCTGTTATTTTTTGCAGAATAAGCGTAAATATGAATATTTCTGCTTTCGTTTAATTCAACATTCTTACCCGGAATAACAGAACATCTTATTCGGGAAAAATTATTAGAGCCTGCACTAATATTATAATTTGTATAAGTTCCTGCTACAACTTTAGCAGTAATATCATTATCAGCTTCATCATAATATTTTATAGTCCAATTAGCATCACCGTTTGTTCCTTTTATAACAAAATCATCATAAACCTTATCTTTATTAACGAGAGCAATATAGAATGAAACACCGCCGTTCGCTACTGTAGTTGCGCTCTTTGGATTTGACGGACTTGTCTCATCATACCCGCTTAACAGCCACCAGGCATCCTGCTGTAAAGAAGCCATTTTCAAATCAACCTGCGGATTTACCATTATATTTGTAAATTCTATAATATCATATTTATTTGTTGCCCCTGTTACAAATAATTTCAATCTTATAACATATAAATTACTGCTTAAAGTATTATTTTGAGGGGTTATTACAACACGAATATTAGTAATACTATTACTTGCGACATCACCCAGAGAGAGTCCGCTGCCGCGAACTGAAGATGTTACATCAACACCTGCATCATTATAATATTTAACAATAAACGACGAATCTGTATTTGTAAAAATACCATTAGATACAGTAGAATACTCTACTATAGTAAGAGGAGTCGTAGCACTATCCGGATCAAGACTTTGCATATAAATATCATACATATTAGTTTCGCTATTTTCTATTTTATCCATAAAACTATTTACACTTGCAAAATTATAAGTATTAGAACCAATAGTAGAATTATTATAACTCATAAACACATCCGGTATACCTCCAACAACTTTAAGCATAACTCCGAACTGAGTTATAATAGAAAGATTTTTACTTGGAGAAACACTTATCCACGAAGTATTAGTCAACCCGCCGTAAACATTACTTAGAGTCCATACCTTTATGTGTACTATTTTATAATCATTAGTAGTTAAAGTTCCTGTCCACCAGCCTGTATTGGTATCAGCAATAGAAGAAGTTATATCATTAGTTCCTGAAGTACAATCATAGTATCTGAATTTCCAGTATTGATCCGAAGGCTTTGCCATTACTTTAAAATTTTCAGGAACAACATCTTTATTTTCAATTCTCACAAAATAATCATAATAAATATCAATACCTCTTAAGAATGTATTAGTATAATTGGTATGGGTACCAGTGAAACTTATATTAGCACCCGGGTCAACACGGAGATTGGTAATACTGAACTCATCTATAAGATTTGTATTTGCAGTATAGTTTAATCTATACTTAACAAAGAAACCTTCCCCGGACTTCATATCTGCACCGTTTATTCTTACATTAAGGACCCGGTAATTAGTAGCAGGAATATATATATGCATACCGTTACTCACATCAGAATAATTTATCTCGACATTATTGGTAAAATATCGTATACTAATATTAGTTCTCACATTCAGTTGAATCTGTTTAAGTATAAATTCAGAGGACCCGGTGCCGCCCAATTCATTATGCAGTACCAAACGGTATTGGTTGGTTTCAGTTGGCTCTAATTTATTAAAAGTTTCTTCTATAGGTGCCAGTCTTCCCCAACCAATAAAAGTATTATCCTGAACATTTGTGCAGGCAATATCAGGAATACCGCCCTGCAAAGAAAATGACACCCGTACCCTGTCACTTCTTCGGCGTAAAGTCAAAGTATCAAGTCTGTTATCAAACTGAATAGTATCGTTAAGACTTCCGTTTGTAGCTCGCACTGTAATCTTAAAAGTATCCATATATCCGGGGGCATTAGTAATAACAATACCAATATTAGTATTGCACACAAGTGAAGTAACATCTATACCTTTAGTTATATTAGACACAGAATATTCCCACGGAGTTGTAGCATCCAGTGTTAAGTGAATAGAATATTTATATATATCAGTATAAATTCCTGTGTTTTTCAATCTAATATACATTGTTTTTACATCATAAGGATTAAGAATTATATTAGTGCTGTTTTGAGCCACATAAAAATTTGTAACGAAATTATTTGCTTTAGTTATTCCATTATTAGTCATATAAATTTCAGATAGACCTCTGTAAATAGTTCCTGCAATTCTACCTACATCTTTATGATACGGTAGTGATACTGAGTTATAAACAAAGTACATTTTAATTCCATTGCCAACAGCAGAATTAGTAACACCTGTTCCGAACCATTTAGGTTTAATACTTACATTAATAACATTGGTAGAATATCCGCTTTGATAGAAAGTATAAATATTATTTGTTACCTGATAAGTTACAACAGGCAAATTATTATAAAGCACATTCCAATCAGACTTTTTACCGCCCACATTATTCCACCAGCTGTAAAACTTAAACTGGTCAGAACTGCCGCCTTTATTTATAAGATTAATTTTTATATTTGTGTTTTCAACACCGCTAAAATATATTATATTAGTTTTTGACTCTGTATTATAATCATTTGTTGAATACACATTATACCCAATATTATTATTAGAATATACAATAACCATATCAGGTATTATTTCCATTTTTCTATTGGTTAAAGAGAATGTATCATAAATAAATGAAGAACTTTTGAGAGCGAATTTATAATTTAATATAATTCTATTATCAGGCAAATAATCATCGAGATTAACTCTGACTTTAATTCGTTTATAAGTCTGAGGTGCAATAGAATTAGTCAAACCCTGAGTAATAACAGAATACGGAATCTCCACATTATTTGTAAAATATCGTACAGATGCATTAGTAGGAGATACTCGAGAATCTTCTTTAAAGACAAAGTCAGACGGTTGAGTACCGTTAATCTCATTTCTCAGCAAGATATAATACACATTAGTATTTCCGTTTTCAATAAAATTAAACATACTCTCATCAGAAGCGTTTTTACCCCAGCCTGCAAGAGTACCGGTAGTGATATTAGAACATGCTATATCCGGCAAGCCGTCTGAAATTTCTCCAACTATCCAGAATACATCTTTTCTTTCACTTAAAGTTTCAGTTTTAAACTTGCCGTATAAATAAATTTTATCCCCGACACTACCGTCTACAGGAGTTAAAGTTATTTTAAACCTCTCATTATAATTTATATTAACATTATTAGTTACACAGTATCCTGTATTTGTATTAGTTACGAGAGAAGTAATATCCTTTGAATCAAGTGTATCATAAACCTGTACATTCCATATTCCCTGATTACTTGCAACATATAAAGTCATATTAAATATATCGTTATAAACACCTATATTTCTGGTATAAAGATACATATCACTCGGATAACCTTTTACAGTATCAACATCATATCTGTTTGAAGAAACATAGGAATTTGTAATAAAACCCTTTCCGCTTGCATCTGCGAAAAATACATCCGGTATCCCGCGCTTAATCTCTGCGTCTGCACTGCCCAGATCTTTATGCCAATTTCTCAAATCAGAATATGTTTTAAAGAAAACTTTCAATCTGTTTCCTACTGCAGAATTAGTAGTACCGGTTCCGTAATATTTCGGATATATACGGACATAAATATCTTTATATTGTCCGGTTGTAAGATAAGGAGTTCTATAGGTACCACTCAAAACAGCACCTGTTATATTACTATATGAGGTATCAAAAAAAGTTACAATCCAGTTAGAATAAGCACCTCCGTAATTACTCCAGAAAGAATATAAACCATATCGTTCAACACTCCCGCCGTCATTCTGTATTCTAACTGTAAGATATTTATTTGTAACACCACTTATAGCAACAACACTCCCTTTTTCAGTATAATAATCATTTGTAAGATAAACATCATTCCCGGAAGAACCGCCATTAGTTATAACAATTAAATCCGGCTGAAATTCTACTTTTTTATTACTAATTGTAAAAGTATCAATAACACTCGGATATTCTTTAAGATACATTTCCCAATCTGCTTTAACTATGTTATCCGGTATTTCACCATTTGCATTAAATCTCACAAACACAGGCACATAAGAATCAGAATCAATTCTTAATTCAAGTCCATTCGATACAGTCGCAGCGGGTATCAGGACTCCGTTTGTATAATACGACAAATTGACATTATTATCTTTTCTTAACAATTTAAAAACAAACAAAGCATTACTGCCGCCTGTTGTATCATTATGCAATCGTAGTTCATAAAAATTAGTTTCATTCTCTTCAATAAGATCATAAGCACTTTCATTAGTGGCTTCTTTGCCCCATCCTGTAACCAGATGATTCTGATAATTACTGCAAGCAATATCAGGCAAACCATCAACTATCTTTCCTATTATCAAAAGCACATCTCTTCGTTTATGTTTAGAGACGGTATCAAGATAATTATAAAAGTAGCAAGAATCTCCGACACTGCCGCTATTAGCCCTTAAAGTCAATCTAATTCTCTCATAATCCCACGATACATTATTATTTGTACTCACATAACCCTGATTAGTATTCGTTAATCTTGAAGTCAAATCTGCACCTGTTAATATATTTGTAAATCCGAAACTCCAATTAGCATTACTTTTTACCACTATAAAATTTTTAAAAACATCTATCTGAGAGCCTATATTCTGATATTTGTACTCATATCTTTTATCATACCCGAGAACCACACCCACAACTACTCTATTTGTTGAAACGAATTCATTTGTTACGACATTTAAACCAATACTGTTTTCAACATCATAAATATCAGGTATTCCTTTTTTAATAGTTGCAGTTCCGCTGGCAGTGTCATATTGATTGGTACGAGTTTCTGAAGTAAATTTAAAATATATTTTCAACTGATTTCCTACAGCGGAATTAGTTGAATCAATACCGTAATCTTTTGCATAAATTTTAACGCCAATATCTTTATAACTGTTAAATCCGAGAGTATATACTTTTCCGGTATTAGTTATAAGTGAAGTTAAATCTGAAAGGTCACTTTTATCATAATATTTTACGACCCAATTAGTTTTTTCTCCGCCTATATTACTCCAGAAACTTATAACTCTATAATTTTCAACACTTTGTCCGTCATTTTGAACCCTTATCCAGAAACTGTTATTGGTAATACCCCGCAATATAACAGCACTTCCTGTTGTAACAGTATAATCATTTGTATATATATTATCACCTCTACTACCGTCATTATCATTTACAATAATATCAGGCTGTATATATAATTTTTTAGTATTTATTTCAAATTCATCATATAAAGCCGAAAAATTAGTTACAGTAAGGCGCCACGAAACTTTATTAATAGAATCAGCCGAAGCAGCATCTCCATTAATTCGCACATCAACAGGTATGTTAGAAGAACATTCAATTCTCAACAATAAGCCGTTTGTAACAGATG
>CAYQNP010000146.1:0-5352 GCA_964418785.1 uncultured Spirochaetia bacterium
TATGTCATTCCGAACGGATGTGAGGAATCTTACAGTATATGCAACAAGAACTGGGCGACGGGGAAGTGGTAATATTTATTATGAAAAATAAGCCGCTATCAATGCAAGAAGATTTATATACGGAATTTAAGACTTCCTTCAATAGAACGGTTATAGAGACGCTTGGTGCATTTGCAAATACCTGCGGCGGAAAAGTTTATCTTGGGATTGATAATAACGGTAACGTAACCGGAATCGAGATTGGACGAGAATCTATACAGAATTGGCTTAATGAGATAAAGAATAAAACTTATCCTGTTATTATACCTGATGTAGAAGTAATAGAAATAGAAAATAAAAAAGTTATTATGTTCAGCATTGAGGAGTATCCAATAAAACCGGTTGCCGTATCAGGAAAATATTATAAGAGAGTTGCTAATAGCAATCATATTATGACTATAGAAGAAGTTTCTGATTTGTATTTGAAAACATATCAATTATCATGGGATTCTTATGCAGCTAACGAGTATAATATTAGTGATTTGGATATGGAAAAAATTGAAAAATTTATTCATCAGGTTAATCAGGGAGGAAAAATTTATATTACTGAGGATCCGATAACAGCACTAACTAAATTAAAATTTATAATTGGCGATAAACCGTCTTATGCGTCTATTTTATTATTCGTTCGTCATCCTATGAGATATAATATTCACATTGGAAGGTTTAAGACTGAAATTGATATAATAGATGATATTTATATAACAGATACTCTTTTTGAAGCGGTTAATACTGCAATGGATGCTATAAAAAAACATTTGAATGTCAGATATGAAATTAAAGATATAAATAGAGAAGAGATATGGGAAATTCCAATGGTCGTGTTAAGAGAAAGTTTATTGAATTCTATTGTTCATAGAGATTATAGAAATTCTAATGATATAGTAATCAAGATATATGATGATAAGATAGAATTTATTAGTCCTGGAAAATTGTGGGGAGGGATTACAATTAAGGATTTAACGAAGGAGAACTATGCTCCTTCGTTAAGAAATAAATTAATAGCAGAAGCATTTTTTTAAAAAGGTGAAATAGAAAAATATGGAACTGTTTTAAAAGAATAAAACAAAGAATAAAAAAATACGAACTTCCTCAGATAGAGTTAAAAGAGTTGGGGGATTTTTTTTATCAAATTATTTATAGAATATCCCCCCAGAACACCCCCCAGAACACCCCCCAGAACACCCCCCAGAACAATTTAACTAAACTTGAACTTAAAATTTTGAAGATTATAAAATCCAATAATAAAGTTACAAGAAAAGAAATCGCTGAAAAATTAGGGATATCAACTGATACTGTTAAAGAATATATAAAAAGATTAAGAGATAAGAGAATATTAACACGCGAGGGAAGTGATAGGAATGGGATATGGAGAGTTGTTGTTGATTAATTAAAAAATATATATTTATGAGGAGAAAATAGTGCATATGTTAAAAGAATATTTTAAAAATATATGGAATTGGAGTATGGTTGCAACTCTTGTTAAACGTGATATGCTGGAAAAATATAAAGGCTCTTTTATTGGAATTTTCTGGAGTATTATACATCCTTTGATGTTATTAATTATATATACTTTTGTTTTTTCAATAATATTTAAAGTACGGTTTGGAGCTTCTCATTCTATAAAAAATTTTGCAATTTATCTTTTTACTGCTATGCTACCGTGGATAGCTTTTTCCGATGCACTTAGCCGTGCTTCGGACATAATGGTAAAACAAGTATCGCTTGTTAAAAAAACTATATTCCCGATAGAAATATTACCTTTTTTTATATCCGTGTCGTCTATAGTTACTGAATTTATGGCATTGAGTGTGCTTTTTATTATTATAATTATTTTCTATAAGACAGTCGGGCTGGCTTTGTTTTTTTTATTAATAATTATTTTTTTACAGTTGGTTTTTACTGTATCTCTTGCTAATCTTGCTGCAGTTCTAAATGTATTCATAAGAGATATATCGCAGATAATTAATGTTGTATTAATGGTATGGATGTTCGGTACCCCTATTTTATACTCTGTATCAATGATTCCGGATAGATTCAAATTTATTTATTATATGAATCCAATGGCTATTATTGTCACATCATACAGATGGATTATACTGGAAAATAAAATTCCGCCTTTTAATGATATATTGCTTTTATGCGGAATTACTTTTTTTCTTTTTTACATTAGTATTATTATTTTTGAAAAATTAAAAAGATATATACCTGATTTGATATAGGAGTACATATATATGTAATTTAATAAACAATATCGTTATTCCTTTCAGCCCCCATTATGTCATTCCGAACCGAGCGGAGCGAGTGTGAGGAATCTTTCAGTCGAATAAAGGTAAGATTTCTCGTCATACGGCAAAGCCGTATTCCTCGAAATGACAAAGAGAAGAAGCCAAAATGACAAAAAGAATAATACGAAATGACAGAGAGAGAGTGTGTGTGAAATGATGGAGGAAACATTGCCATAGCGACCGAGCCCACTATGTCATTCCTAATTGATCGGAGCGAGCCTCTTCCAATGTCATTCCGAATGGTCATCACTCTGTCATTCCGAACCGAGCGGAGCGAGTGTGAGGAATCTTTCAGTCGAATGAAGGTAAGATTTCTCGTCATACGGCAAAGCCGTATCCCTCGAAATGACAAATAGGGCATTCGCTCTAAATGACAAAAAGAAGAAGCCGAAATGACAAAGGGTGGGTGCTCGAAATTGCAAAAAAGTAAACTAAAAATTATAAAAGGAAATTAAACTATGGAAAATATAATTGAAGTTAATAATTTGTATAAAGGTTACAGGATTTATAATAGACAACTTGATAGAATAAAGGATATGATTAATCTATTTAAAAAATATTATAGAGTAAAGTGGGCTTTACGTGACATAAATTTTAAAATAAATAAAGGAGAATCTATTGGTGTTGTTGGCGTAAATGGAAGCGGAAAATCAACTTTGCTTCAAATACTGGCAAACACAGTATATCCTACAAAAGGTGAAGTTAAAGTCAACGGAAGAATAGGAGCATTACTTGAACTGGGAGCCGGGTTCAGCCGTGAATTTACAGGCAGAGAAAATATATACTTAAATGGAATGATAATGGGCATGACAAAAGAAGAGATAGATGAAAAGTTAGAAGAAATCATCTCTTTTGCAGAATTAGGAGAATATATTGATCAGCCTGTAAGAACATATTCTAATGGAATGTATATAAGACTGGCTTTTTCTATAGCAATAAATATAGATCCTGATATTTTACTTGTTGATGAGGTTTTAGCAGTAGGAGACGGTTATTTTCAAGCAAAGTGTTATAAAAGAATAAAGGAACTCAGAGAAAAAGGAGTAACAATATTTTTTGTAAGTCATGATATGACTACTGTGAGGTTAGTTACAGAAAAAACTATTTTTTTACATAAAAGTAGACTTTTAGAGTTTGGAAAAACAGAAAATGTTGTTAATAAGTATATTTCTTATTTGTCAAGAAGAGATGGGCATCTCATTACGGAAAAAGGTATAAACAAGTTCGGAATAGAAAAAATTAAGTACGGAACTTATGAAGTAGAAATAATTAAAGCAATATTAAAAGATAGTAGCAACAAAGAGAAATATGAATTTATTGAAGGAGAAAATTGTATATTAGAAGTTAGTATTAAAGTAAACAAAATAATCGAAAATCCTTTTAATGTTGAATTTATTATAAAGGATAAATATCAGAACGATGTGGGAGGAACAAACACCCATTTTTTAAATATGCCGATTAGAACAAATAAAGAAGGTGAAATAATAAAGGTGATATTTAATTTTAAACTTGACATTGTATTTGGAAGTTATTTTATTACTTTATCTTTACATGAAGGAGAAAGTAATTTAATGAGGAGTTACGAAGTATTAGAAAATGCTATTCATTTTGAGGTTGGGATGGGATATCCCAGATTTATAGGACATACTAAGTTGGATATTAAGTGTGAGGTTAAATGATTTATGCGTATAATGGATAAAGAAAAAATAATTAAACTCTTGTTTGTGCTAATGCTTATAGTTGTTCCTACTAATATTATTGTCTCTAAATTTATATTTGAATTATTACTTTCTGAAATATTTATAGGTATTTTTATACTGAGTATTTTTGTGTTTTATTATAAAGATACATATACTATATTGAAAAAATATAAATATTTTCTAATATTAAGTTCGTTGTTTGTTTTTTCTTTGTTTTTGAGTTCTGTTTTATCAATTGTTCCGCGTTTTTCTATAATAAAATGGTTCGAATTTTATTTTACTGGTTTACTGTTTGCTGTTTCTTTTTTATTGCTATTGGAAAATGGATTTACAAAAGAATATTTTTTAAAAACAATTATTAGAGTAGGATTATTTTATGCTGTAATGGGTATTATAGAGGCAATATTTCATAATAAGATTTTGCGTTTTTTGGAAGCAGTGCGAATTCCATCTTCAATAAATGATTACCCAAAAATCGCAGGAATATTTGAATGGCATACCGTATTTGGTTCTGTTATGGCATTTAATATGATAATAAGTTTTATTTTGTATTTCAGAAAAAGAATCTCTAAAATTGAGTTTGTGATTTCAGAGATACTGTTTTTAATAGGAGTTATTCTGTCCACCAGCAGAAATGCTTTATTTACTATATTTGTTGGTTTTATTTTGATAATCCTGTTTTATAAGAAATCAATTTTTAAAATGAATAGAAGACGATTATTATTATATGTCTTGATATTTATGATTCTAATCTATTTTTTGTATCAACTTTATCCACCGGCAACACAATCTGTTAATAGATTCTTGGGATTGTTTTCCGGAAATAAAGATATTGCTGAAAGGCTTGATGGAGTAGGTAGCGGGCGAATTACTATTATAAAAATTGCACTAAATACTTTCAGTAAGTTCCCTATATTTGGTGTGGGAATTAGAGTATTTCCTTATTATAGTAAAATATTCTTACATACTCATAATATTTTTCTTCAGTTTTTAACAGAAGGCGGCGTAATAGGTTTAATATTGTTTCTTATATTGCTGTATTATATTTTCAAGAAGGCAATAAAATATAAGTTGAAATTTGAAATAGTTTTACTATTTATTTTTGTTTTTAATCAATCTTTTGGATATTTTGTTGGTCATATATACTATTTTACACTTTATATGTGGTTTATTTTTGCATTAAATAGTTATGGTGAATAAATATAATATTTTGTTTATTTCTCATACTTCAAATTTTGCCGGGGCAGAAAAGTTTTTATATTTGTTGTTAAAGTATATAAATAAAAAACAATTTAATCCAGTGGTATGTATCCCTGAAGCAAAAG